>JAZFTY010000256.1:0-3913 GCA_036446935.1 Acidobacteriota bacterium
GGCCGCCTTGGCCCAGACCACCAGCGGTACCATTCGGGGAGTTGTGGCCGATGAGACCGGCGGCATTTTGCCCGGCGTGGAAGTGACGGTGACCAATCTGGATACCGGCGCCTCCCGACTGGCCATCAGCGACGATGAGGGCCGCTATCAAGTGCCTGAACTCCCTCCCGGAAACTACGAGGTCTCGGCAGCCCTGACGGGATTTACCACCGCGGTTCGCAGCGGCATCGCTATAACTGTCAACCGTCAGGCCCGAGTGGATCTGACCTTGAGCGTGGGCGAGATAACCGAACGTGTCGTTGTCACCGGCGAGGCGCCCCAGGTCGACACCACCAGCTCTACCATCGTGGGACTGGTGGATGCGGCCAAGATTGCAGATCTGCCGCTGAACGGCCGCAGTTTTACAGATCTAGCGACGCTGCAGATGGGTGTCATGAAATTAACAACCGGAGCCAGCAATAGCGCTTCCGGATTTGGGGCGAAGATCACAGTCTCCGGGGCCCGTCCTTCCGCCAATAGCTTCTTGCTGGACGGGAACTTCGTCAATGACACCTTGAACAACACGCCCGGCGGGGCCACGGGTCTCTTTCTGGGAGTGGAAACCCTGCGAGAGTTTTCTGTCCTGACCAACACTTTCAGTGCCGAGTATGGACAGAGCATGGGTGCGATCATCAACGCCGTTACCAAGTCGGGAACCAATGAGGTGCATGGTTCCGTTTTCTTCTTTCATCGCAACGACAACCTGGATGCTCGCAACTTCTTCGATCCCGGGGAGGATCCTCCTGAGTTCAGACGTAACCAATTTGGATTCACCCTGGGAGGACCCATCGTACCCAACAAGACCTTCATTTTCGGAGGCTACGAGGGCCTGAGAGAGAACCTGGGGAAAAGCCTGGTCTTTGGTACTCTTACCGAGGAGGCTAAACAGGGTCTTTTTCCCGTTTCCGATCCAGGCGCACCCAATCCTTGTCAGACCATACAAGACTCACTGTTCACGGGTTTTACTGCCACCTTCGACGCGGCTCTGAATCGGTGTCAGATCCCCTTGGGGGGGCCGGCCATTCCCGGAGGCCCTGACGTGACGGACTGGTATCGCTTCTTGCCGCCGGCCAATAGCCCGGTGCTGAGGGATCCGGCCAATGGAATCGGCGAGGGCATCGTGGGCAGGAATAGAACCCCGGACCAGGACAACTTCGTCATCAAAGTAGATCACAACTTTTCCGACTCGGACAGCTTCTTTGTCCGCTACACCTTCGATGACGCCACCGTCCAGAATGAGCTGATCAACTTTTCTACCGGGTTTGTGACTCGCAACCAGTACCTTACCCTGGAGGAAAAACACATCTTTTCCCCCACCTTATTGAATGTTGCCCGCGTTGGCTATAACCGCAGCGCTTTGTTGGAACTGGATTTTCCCTTAGGGGCGCAGATTCCGGAAGAGTTGCAACTGGTGCCCACCAATCGCAGCGCGCTGCCTGAGTTCCAGTCCGGCTTGTTGGGAACCTGGACCCCACCGGGCACGGGAGCCGGCGCTTTTGTTGCCCCCATTGGGGGGAGTACCGTCACCCCTCGGATTTACAGGACCAATCTTTTTGAGTACTCCGATACCCTGACCTGGACCTCTGGCCGGCATTCCGTGAAGCTGGGAGCCAACCTCAAGCGAGTTCAGGCCAACATGATTTCTCCCCAGAGAACCTTTGGAAGCTTTCAGTTTGGTTCTGGAGGCATTTTCGACTATCTGACGGGTGCCCCCAGGAATAGTTTGTCGTTTATCACGGCCGACTCCAACGTTCAGCGCGGGATACGGTTCTGGACCATGGGATTCTTCGTTCAAGACGACTTTCAGGTCCGTTCCAATCTGACCCTGAACCTGGGCCTGCGCTACGAACCCTCCACTGAGCACACCGAGGTCAATAACAAACTGGGGACCCTGAAGGACATTCGGACACAAACCGCCTCAGAAGCAGTCGATGCCATCTTCAGGAATCCCACCAAGAATAACTTTGCTCCACGGATTGGATTTGCCTGGGATCCTTTTGGGGATGGCAAGACCTCGGTGCGGGCGGGCTTTGGCATCTTTTACAACATCCAAATGGCCGAGATCGACCGCATCTCAGCCACCAGTAATCCCCCCTTTACCACCATCACCACGGTCTCATCGTTACCCTTTCCTTATGACTTTGATGCCTGCTGTGCGACCGCCTCGGCGGCCTCGCGGACCTCCCTGGAACTCATTGATTTCGAAGCTCCTCAGTCCTATGCCATGCAGTGGAACTTGAACGTGCAGCGCGAGCTTGTTGCGGATACCACTTTGACTGTCGGTTACGTGGGATCACGGGGAGTGGACCTGTTCCGGGTCTACCAGTGGAACTCGGCTGATCCTGTGCTTGCCTCTCAATGTGATGCAACCGGTGGCGTCACTTGTGTGAACCCGGATCCAGGTCGCTCGCTCTTTTATTTTCCGGCCTTTGGGGACCGGCCCGACAATTCCTTCCTTTTTGGGCGTACTTGCCCGCCAGGGGGGCCGGGTTTCTTCCGCTGCCCCAGACTGAATCCCAACTTTGATGCCGTGATCCAGCGCAGCGGCGGAGCGGATTCTTACTACAACTCACTCCAGTTCTCTTTGAACAAGCGTTTTTCTCAAGGCTTTCAGATCCAGGCGACCTACAACTGGTCCCATTCGATCGATACCAGCTCCAAGCAGATCCGAGGTCCAGGAGAGAGCCAACAGACGGCCAGTACGCAAAATTCTTTTGATACCCCTGCCGAGAAGGGCCATTCCAATTTTGACGTGCGCCACAACCTTACCCTCAACTACACGGTGGACCTTCCGGGCCAGAATATGGCCGGTGCTGCAGGCCACGTGCTGGGAGGATGGCAGCTTGGAGGGATCATCACCATCGCCAGCGGAGTTCCCCAAACCATCGTACTGGGTTATGACAACTGTCGGTGTTTGAATGGGGAAATCTTCGGAGTGTCCACGACGGATAATCGTCCCGATCTGATCTCAGGAGGGGACACCAACCCCGTCCTGAGTGACGGACGAGAACCCGTGAAGTACTTTGATAGTGCTCAGTTCGTACCGGCGCCCTCGGGTTTTTATGGCCAGGTGGGACGCAATACCCTGAGGATTCCGGGTGTGAACCAGTTCGATCTTTCCTTTATCAAGAACACTGGAATTGGCGAACAGGCCTCCCTGCAATTCAGGGCCGAATTTTTCAACATCTTTAACCGGGCCAATTTTGCTTCTCCAGCTACGAGACTGTTTTTTGGTGCAGGACGACCCAACGGGGGAGCGGGAAGAATCTCAGCAACCAATACCACCTCGCGTCAGATCCAGTTGGCCTTGAAGATCGTTTTCTAGATTCAGGCTCAACTGAATTCGGAATAGACTTAAAAGCTGCCTGGCTGTTCAGCCAGGCAGCTTTTTTTGCGGATGATATAGACAGTCAGAGCCGTGGGCTTCAGCCCACGGGCCAGCCTGGAACCGGACAGATTAACCGCTCTTCTTTTTTGCTGCATGGTAGATCCTCGGCCAGGTTCGCTCTACAATATGGAGCACAACCAAGGAGAAAAGCCATGAGTCGATTCTTCACTCTTCTGTTTGTCTTGTTTCTACCCCACGGATTCGCTCTTGCTCAGCAGATTCCTGACCTGGTTGCCGAGCAGGGTTATGCCGACAGAATCCTGATCAACGGAAAGATTGTGACCATGGATGACTGGAGCATCGTGCCCAATACGCCCGGAACGATCGTTGAGGCCATGGCCATCAAAGGGAAGAAGATCATGGCGCTGGGAACCGATCAGGAAATGCGGGAGTTGGCCGGGCCCAAGACTCACTTTGTCGATGTGGGGGGTAGGACGGTGATCCCTGGATTGATCCAGACTCACTATCATCTTTTCGGCCCTGCAG
>JAZFTY010000257.1:0-2971 GCA_036446935.1 Acidobacteriota bacterium
GTCTTCCGCCGTCACTTGCTTCCGTGTTTGCGGCTGGGGCTCGAGTGGGAACCCTCCGGAAAACGGTGTACTCCAAGGTACCCACATTGCGATGACCAGGAACATAAAAGCTCGATTGAAAGATCTCATGGGAATCCTCCCTTGTGGCCGATTGTGAGTAGGAGCATTACTGAATGTCAAGCCTTCCCGCACTTTACCCGGCGAGAAGGGTAAGGCAGAAAGGAGGGAAGGAGAAAAATTGCTATGAACTTTTGGGAACAGTTGACAGAGACGTCCATCGCCGGAATCGAAGCCTGGAGAATTCTCGCTCTTTTTATGGCGATACTGATCGCCTTTGTGGCAGGTCGAATGACCCGATTTTTTCTCCGCCGGGCCGCGGATCATCTGGACGAACGCTACCCCCCGGTCCTGGCCGTTGCCCTTCGTGCTATCGAGCGCTCCATAGGTCCGGCCCTGTTCGTGGCAGGTCTGCGGGTGGGGTTTTTCTTTCTCATTTTACCGGAAACGATTGCCGGCCTTGTCCATACGCTGATGTCTATCCTTTTCGTACTGGCCCTCTCCTACATCGTCTACTGCTTTGTCGATGTAGTGGATCACTGGTTGACGGCGTTCTCCGAGAAGACAGAAAGCAAGATGGATGACATGCTCGCTCCGGTGGTGCGAAAGAGCCTGCGGGTCACCATTGTCATTCTGGCTTTGCTGGACGTAGCCACGATCCTGAGCGACAAGCCTCTTACTTCCGTTCTGGCAGGCTTGGGGGTTGGCGGTCTGGCCCTGGCTCTGGCTGCCCAGGATACCATCAAAAACTTCTTTGGCTCTCTTATGCTCTTCGTGGACAAACCCTTTGAAATGGGCGACCGCATCGTGGTGGGGGATACCGATGGCCCCGTTGAGGAGGCAGGTCTGCGTTCCACCCGCATCCGCACCCTGGAGGGCCATCTGGTCACCATCCCTAACGGGAAGCTGGCTCACGAGAAGATCCGGAACATTTCAAAACGCCCCTATCTCAAGCGTGTTGCAAACATCACCGTCACCTACGATACCCCTCCCGAGAAGGTCGAACGAGCGGTGGAGATCCTCAAAGATATCCTGGAAAACCACGAGGGGATGACTCCCGACCGCCCTCCCCGGGTAGTCTTTAACGAATTCCTGGATGCGGCCCTCAATATTCTGGTGATCTACTGGTATAGCCCTCCCAACCATTGGGATTTCATGGCCTTGAACCAGCGTATCAATCCGGAAATCTTACGTCGGTTCAATGACGAAGGCATCGAATTTGCCTTCCCCACCCAGACTCTTTACCTTGCCGGCGATCCAAACCGGCCCCTGGACAGGAGACAGGAGTTAGAGCGCGCTTCGCGCGCGTTCCAGGTTTCAAGTTCCAGGTTCCAACTGTTGTCAACGGTCTGCGGTAGAAATCATGACTCATCCGGGTTAAGATTGCCTGCGAGAAAGGCACCTCATTGATAAAAGCCGTATTAATCTCTCTTGTACTCCTAGCGGCGCCACCTCAAATCGAGGATATCGCCTTTACCGCCTCGTCGGTAAAAAGGAGCGAACTCCCCGACGATTTTCCCTTCCAGGTTCTGTATGAGGGTTTCGCCATTCTCAACCTCAAGATGGAAAATCGTTCTTCTGAGGCCTGGACCTTCCGACCTGAAGAAGTGGAGGTTTTCGAGGGGGGAGGCAAGACACTGGATCGGGCTGTGCCCACGGACATGGCTCCCAAGCTCATGAAGTATTACAGAGGAAGTCAACGGGGCATCTATGGGGAAGGGTATTCCGGAGGGCGTCCCACGACTCAGGAGTGGGAGCAGGTTCCCACCGTGGAACCGGGGAAAAGCTCGGGCACCGTCTCAGTCGGTGTGGGCAGCAGCCTTCGAGCGGTCCTGGAACATTACCAGGTCCAAGAGGTCAACCTGGCACCTGGGGAAACGGCGGAGGGGTTCTTCTACTTGAAAAGTAACAAGTCAGGCGGAAAATTAGCGGGAAGCTCTCTGCGGTTCCAGAATCAAATGTCGATCGAGATCCCTTAAAGGACAAGAGTAAGTTCGAATATCTGCTCGATTATGGGCTCGATAACTCACTCAATAGCTACATTGTGATGGGTTTTGCCTCAATGAAATACGACTGCTATGCCTCTCATTGAAGGAAAGAGATTCCCATTAACAGCACTCACCGAAGAAGAAAGGCTGTTCCAGCAGACGGTAGCGAGTTTCGCTGATGAAGCGATTCGCCCTCATGTAAGGAGAATGGATGAAGAGAGCGTATTCGACTCGGGAATCATCCAGCAATTTTTCCAGTTGGGACTCATGGGAATCGAAATTCCGGTCTCTTTCGGGGGATCCGGTTCCAGCTTTTTTATGGCCATTCTCGCCATCGAAGAGTTGAGTCGAGTGGATGCTTCCGCAGGAGTGATTGTGGACGTACAAAACACCCTGGTCAACAACGCACTCCTGCGTTGGGGGTCAGAGGAGCAAAAGAAAGCCTACCTCCCTCGTCTAGCCTCTGAATGGGTGGGCGCCTACGCTCTCTCTGAGGCAGATTCAGGCAGTGACGCCTTCTCACTCAGGGCCCGCGCACAGCTTCGTAAGGACAAATTTGTCCTAAACGGCCGAAAACTCTGGACCACGAATGGAGCGGAGGCTTCACTTTACCTGGTCTTTGCCAACGCCGATCCCGAGAAAGGTTACAAGGGCATCACGGCGTTTCTGGTTGAGCGTGACTTTCCGGGTTTCTCGGTTGGGAAAAAAGAGGACAAGTTGGGCATTCGAGCTTCCTCGACCTGCGAACTGATTCTGGAGGATTGTGAAGTCCCGCAGGACAATGTCCTGGGAGAAGTGGGGAAGGGGTATAAAGTCGCCATTGAGACTCTGAACGAGGGTCGGATCGGCATCGGAGCCCAGATGATCGGACTGACCGGCGGTGCCTTGCAGTATGCGCTCGACTACTCCAAGGAACGCCAGGCCTT
>JAZFTY010000258.1:0-3338 GCA_036446935.1 Acidobacteriota bacterium
GGTATGGTTCGGGCGGTCACGACGATGAAGCGCTCACCTTCTTCTGTCTTGTGAACCCGGGCTACAGCAACGTCCGCACCGATCCGACCCCTGGGCGTGACCTTGCCGTTTTGCATCTTCTCCATCGTTCTGCGCAGCTGGTCCGTCCCGCCTTCCTTCAGGACTTCGATCAATTCCAGGACCTTCTCATCGGTTGTGAACTTCTTGATCCGCAGAGTGATGTCAATCGTTATTCTGGCGGAACCCTTGGTCGGAATAGCGACCATGGTAAAAGTTTCCTCACGTTCTTCTTCGCCTTCCTGAGCAGAAGCGGCCAGCAGAGACCAGGAAGCTGCCACGGCCAAAATCAAAACCATGGATGTCAAAACTCTGGTGATCGGTGTTTTCATAGATGGTGCCTCCTATTTTGTTGGATTTTAAATTGCCAGAAAAGTAGGTTAACTCGTTGGTTCAATCTCCTCTACTGTCAAACTTGACAGGTGCCTTAAAGCCTTACCTTTAGAGTAATGTTACAGGTGATTCTAGCAGAGAGTATTCTTTGATGACAGACTACCTCACCCGGCTTCGCTGTTTGACGGCTTTTTCTCCGAGTCCAATCTGAGAGTTAAGCCCCTTTCCAGGTTCGCCGAAGGCGAAGTCAAACCGAATCATATCCAAGAAGGGTATCAGGAGTCGAAGTCCGAAACCGTAGCTGTCCAGCCACCTGTTCCCCTGGTTGTCCCCCCAGGCCGTGCCCAAGTCACCAAAGAGGGCAACTTGCAGACCGACGTAAAAGTTGAACCCAAACACGCTCCAGGCCTTCGGGACCAGCAGATCGTAACGGTACTCGAGGGTATTGATCGTTTGATTTTTACCGCTCGTGGAATCGAGTCCCCAGCCCCGGATGGAGTTGGTTCCCCCGAGATGAAAATCTTGGTAGATGGGAATTTCCACCCCAACGGTGCCCGTCTGCAGAGTGGTGAGGGAAAAGAAGGCTAGCGTGTGTCGATCAGCCAGAGGCTGAAACCTCCTCACATCGACGTGCACCCTCCAGAAATCACCGTCCCCACCCAGAAAACCACCATTCTGGGACACGTCAACCTCATTCCACCAGCCCCGGTGGGGGTTGCTCCACAGATCCCGGCTGTCATGTCCGATAAAGAGGGCCAGGGAGGGTGTGTTGTCTCGATTGTTTACAGAAAGGGTTGTCCCTGCAGTGTCGCTTCCCAGCGACAGAAAGTTGAAGTGACCGCCAATCTGGCCATTTTCTCCCAGATTGCGGCCCAGACGAAGATTGATATCGGTGGAAACTTCGGCAAAGTCGTCCAGCTCATTTCTCCGGTTTCGCTGATGAAACTCCAGCCTGTAGGAAAGATGATCTCCGGCAAACCAGGGGTTCTCGAGGGTGGTGCCGATATTGTTGGCACCGCCAAACCTTGCATTGGCGGATAAAGAGATGGCCCGACCACCCAGATTGATGGACTTGAATCCCGGTCCTATGGAGAGGCCGTTTTCGTCGCTGATCTCCAGGCTGATTGTGGGTATGTAAGGAAAGGTCTCTTTGACGTCAACCGCCAGCACCACGCCATCCCCTTCTTTGATGGCTTCAATGGTGATGGAACTGAAAATCCCCAGCCGATCCAGTCGTTTCAGGTCTCTTTCAGCGTTCTCTTTCAAGTAGGGCTCTCCCAGCTGAGAGGCCAAACAACGGATGATAATCTCTCGTTGGGTATAGCGGAGCGCGCTGATGCGGATTTCCTCCACCGTTTTGCCATAAAGTTGCTCCTGGGGGTTGGATGGTGTGACGGCATCCTGGCCTGCAGCGGTGGGTATCCCCACTACCGGATTGAGGCTTCCCCAGAAGGCAAGCTGCACCAGAACCAGTTTCCAGAACACAGTCATAGGCTCTCTAATGCTCTGTTGCTCCTCGCCATTTTTGTCGGCTACCGCTGCGCTGCCTCCAGTTGAGCCAGCAACTGACGGAACATGGCGTTGTTCGGTACCCGTTCGATGAGTTTTTTGGCGTACAGGATGGCTTCCTCGAGCGCCCCGTTATCGCGGCTCAGGGTCGTTAAAAGCATGAGCACTTCAATATTTTCCGGATGTCGATCATGTGCCCGTTTTAGTGTCTCCAGTGCGCTGTTTGCCTGGCCGGTTTCTTGCAGGGCCACGGCCAGAACGTAACTGTATCTCCAGCGGTCAGGACGCAACTGGGCCGCTTGGGTCAGGGCTTCGATGGCCTCCTGATATCGTTTCTGGCGTACCAGAAGGAGCCCCAGGGAATGGTACACATCTCCGTCATCGGGACTGATCACGAGTGCCTGCCGCAAGAGTCTCTCCCCTTCTTGGTCCCGATTCTGTTCCCGATAGAGGTCGGCCAGATTGATTCGGACCGGCACCGAGGAGGGAACCATACTCAGTGCCCTCTGATAAGCCCGCTCGGCTTCTTCCAGCTCTCCTAACTGTTGGTGGAGCACACCCAGGTTGAGGTGAGCTTCGGGGCGGTCGGCGTTGACCTGTTGCGACTGCCGATACTCGGCCAGGACCTGCTCGAGCAGGGAGGCTTGCTGAGAGCTCCACAGCTCCGAAGGCACGGACGCCAGCACCCGGGCTGCCTGTAGTCTCACGGCCCGTATGGGATCGCTCAACAGAGGAAAGGCCAGGCCCAGCCGAGCGGACGGTTCCAGAGCTTCGGTTGCAATGAGACCCGAGGCGCGAAGCAAGGGGTCGCTGCTTTTTATAGCGTTTTGAATGGCTTGCCGGGATTCCGGACCCAGAGAATACCCGGGCAACAGAGTTAGAGCGGTGGCTCGGGCGATCCCGGGCATGGAGGGATTGTCGGCCAGTTGGGCCAAGGCCCTTTCGCCGTCGGCCAGGCGATTGCGGCCGGCATGAAGGGCTTCTCCAAAGTGAGATGGATCTGCGCTATTTGAGCCGTACCATTCGGTGATGACTTCAGCAGCCCATGAACTGGAACGATCCGTGTGACAGCCGGTACAGGCGTTGGGAGTGCCTAATTTCAGGGACAGATCCGGCCGTGGAATTCGGAAACTGTGATCGCGGCGGGGGTCCACCACCATATAAGTGCTGGCCGGCATATGGCACTCTACACAGCTGGCGCCCGACGAGTCCTGCCGGTGAAAGTGATGGGAGGGTGTTTCAAATTTCTCCGGCAGGTGACACTGTTGGCACACTCCGTCCTCTGAGCCATACAGCTCCAGGCTGTGCGGATCATGGCAGTTACTGCAGGTGACTCCCTGCTGGTACATCTTGCTCTGCAGAAACGATCCGTAGACGTAAACCTCATCCTGAATCTGCCCATCGGGGTAGTAGAGAGATTCCTGCAGCAGTGCCGGACG
>JAZFTY010000259.1:0-3716 GCA_036446935.1 Acidobacteriota bacterium
GTTCTTCTGAACTTGTTCTATGTTGGCTATGTTGGCGGTGACTTTATGCAAGGAAGATTTTTATCTTATGCATATATGGTTTCTGTCATCTTAATACTCTTACGGCTTGAAAAAATCCATCTTCCAAAATTCAAAGCGTTAACATTGATAACAGTTGGCTTTTATCTTGTTTTATACCCACACACACCATTCAATTCTCCTCTTAAATATAAAAATCAGGTGATAGAGATGGGGGTTGCCGATGAAAGGGGCTTCTATTTTGATGAACTGTCTTTATATCAGTATTTCATTCGTAATCGAGAAGATAAATTTTTCCCGGAACATCGTTGGGCTAAGTCTGGATACCAAGAAGAAAAGAGTCCTTATAGTGTCATCGTACTTCGAAATGTGGGTATGTTTGGATACTATTCCGGGATAGAGAAAATCATTGTCGACCCTCTAGCACTTACTGACCCACTTTTAGCGCGCTTGCCTGTAACGGGGAAGTGGCGCGTAGGTCATTTTGTGAGAAACGTGCCTGATGGATACATTGATAGTCTCATAAATGGAAACGAATCGATCGTCAATCCAAAGGTAAATGAATTTTACAAAAAACTAAAGATCGTTACTCAAAATGAGGAGCTATTTACAATGGAACGACTCAAAACGATCGCTTTGTTCAATGTGGGTGCTTATAACCATTTGCTCCTGGATGAATAGTCAGGCTAACGATTCGCTGTCCTCTGAATCAGATCTGGGTGTTAATCTTCCGTCTATCTGAGCACATGTAGTCATGGCTAAACTATCGGTGATCGTTGCTGTTTTCAACGAGGAACTGCGGTTGCGATCCTTTGTTGAGAAATTGATTTCATCTCCCTGCCCGATCGAGCGCGAGTTTATCTTTATCGATGACGGATCTCAGGACGACACTCATTCCTGTTTAACCCAGCTCTCAGAAGAGTTTCCTTTGCAGGTGATCAAACAGGAAACAAACCAGGGTAAGGGTACAGCCATCAGGCGTGGGATTGAGGAAACATCAGGAGACTTCATCATGATTCAAGATGCTGATTTCGAATACAATCCGAACGATGTACCGGCCCTTCTCAAACCTCTTCTCGACGATGAGGCAGACATCGTCTATGGAAGTCGCTTTAAGCAGAACTCTCCTCAGGTTCATCGAACCTACCACTATTTTGTAAATCGTTTTTTGACGGTCCTAAGCAACCTCTTCTCGGGAATCTACCTGACTGATATGGAAACATGCTACAAGCTTTTTCGTGCTGACTTGATCAAGAGCATGAATCTGACCTCAAGACGTTTTGAAATTGAGGTGGAACTAACTGCTTATATCGCCAGGACTTCCGCCAGGATTTACGAACTGCCGATTTCTTACCGCCCGCGGACGCAACTGGAAGGAAAGAAAATAGGATGGAGAGATGGTCTTTACGCCCTCTATCATATCGTCCGCTGCAACTTCCGGTCCTTTGATCAGAGCTTCAAGGAACTCCCTGAAAAATACCACCCGAGATCTTGACAATGACCCAGTTGACGCGGCTCGACAGAGAGAGAAAATTCCGTTTTCTTCCTGTCACCAGTGTACTCCGGCAGCAGCGGTGGATGGTAAAATAACCCCTCGTGAAGGAGGATTTCCCAACCCACAAACACCTGTTTCTCTGCGTCGGGATCGCGGCGCTACTCGCGTTTGCACCCGCCCTGCCCATCCGGTTCCTTCAGGACGACCTCGGGGTCATCATTCAAAACCGCGATTTGACGGTCTCCAACATTCCGACGATGGCGGGAAAATCCTACTGGGGAAAGGTGCTCGTGTTCGAAGAGCCGTGGCGTCCCGGCCACTACCTGTACCGGCCCCTCCCGGTGATGATGTTCGCCGTCGAAAAAGCGCTATTCGGAATGACCGCCTGGCCCTACCGGATCATCAACTTGCTTTTTCATGCCCTGTGCTCGGTTTTGGTCGCGCTCCTCTGTGCCCGCTTACTCGGAGGGTGGAAGGAGGCTGGCCGGGTTTCACTATTCGCAGGCCTGGTGTTCGCCGTCCACGCGGTCCATTTCGAGCCGGTCGTTCATATCGTCGGGCGGGCGGAAATTGGCATGACGGTGGCCACGCTCGCGGCATTTCTTTGCATCGACCGGACCAGAACCGATGCCCGTTGGGTTTTCGTCATGATCGTGTTGGGGCTGGTGGCCACCCTCTTCAAGGAACAGGGACTCCTCGGCCCGGGATTGGTCGGCGCCTACTGGCTAATGAAGTCAGAACCGGGCGACCGAAAGAACCTGATGAGGTTTGCAATCGGCACCCTCGCCTGGATGGTGATTTACTTGATTGTCCGCGAATGGGCCATTGACGGCTACGGCCCCACCCGCTTGTTTTTGCCACTGGCGAACCATTCGTTCGACCACCGAGCGGCAATCATGTCGGCGGCTTTTTTGAAGTACATTCAATTGACGATCGCCCCTTGGGAAATCCTCCTCAACTACCACCACATCCGGCTCATCGCCCCGGATACGATGCTGTCGCCAATTGCACTCCTTGGACTTCTTGCCACCTTAGGAATCATTGCGGGGAGCGTCATCGGATACCGGAAGAACCGCCCCGATCTCATGCTGGGATTCGGATTCATTATTATCGGCCTGGGCCCTGCCTCCAACGTTTTCTTTCCGGTTGGCCTGCTCATGGCGGAACGGCTCCTCTATCTTCCGACAGCGGGTGTCTGCCTGCTGATCGCGGCCACCCTCAAGGGACGGCTGGGGACCAGCAGGCGAATGGCGATCTCAGTGATCCCCCTAATTCTTATGGTTGCGCTGTGCTGGAACCACACGTGGCTTTACAAAGATCCGATGCGGGTTGCGGTCCATTACGCGCGAAATTACCCGAAAGCGCCCCGCCTTCAGGAAATGGCCGGGATAACGTTTGAAATACACAAGCGATTCGAGGAGGCAAGGGCCTGCTACCTCCGTCAACGACTGTTCGACCCAGAAAGTCAACGGCCCGACGTCAACATGGCCCGATGCACCATCCAGGAACTCCAGGACATGCGGCTGCAAGTCATCCCGATGGATGAGGCCCGCAAAACGATCCTGACCCGCCGAATGAAACAGGAAATGGTGCGGCTCAAGCAGTTTGGCATCCATGAGGACGCAGCGTTCCATCTGGGCAAGGCACTCTATCTTCTGAACCGGTTCGACGAAGCGAAGATCGAGTTTTTGAACGCGGTACATAACAGCGAAGGGGCGAGCGGACCCCGGCGGGAGGCGGCGCGGCTGCTCCTTGACATGGAACGGTTCAAATTCGGGCAGAACCGGCTTCTACCAGATCTCATCGATGAACTCGAAGCGGTCCTCGCGGGAGACTTATAGGAAAGTATTCCAGATGACTCGTCTTCGCCTCTGAAGATTATCTGGCCCGGCACCTGGTTTTACCAGCCAGAAAAGGCCTGATTTCTACTGGCCCTACCCCTGTTGAAAAGTAGACTGGGGGAGAAAACGCGCTCCCCATTCTTCAAACTCAACGTGTATAATGAACATAAATGCAGAAAGTTGGGAGTCTCGCACTCACGCTTCCTCCTTTGATTCCTTTGCTGTTTCGCTTTTCTTCCCATCTCAGGGAAGGTGTTTCTAAACGAATTGAACTCATTCTGGAGCATGAATCGCTTCAGGGGAATCGGAGTCTCAACCACTGAGCCTGAGATGAGAGGAATGAAAAGACAACAGACCAGACA
>JAZFTY010000260.1:0-2068 GCA_036446935.1 Acidobacteriota bacterium
ATCATAATCGACCAGCACCCCGCCCCCATCTTCGACTGTCCCTTGAAGGATCAACCGGCCGAGCGGGTTCTCCAGCTCCTTCTGAATGCTCCGCTTTAACGGACGAGCACCGTAGTTCGGATCATAGCCGACTCGAACCAAAAATTCGCGCCCTTCCGGGGTCACCTCAATCTGGATATTGCGGTCCACGAGCCGATGGACCAAATTCTGGAGCTGGATTTCCACAATCTCTTTCAAGTGTTCCTTGGACAAGGCATGAAAGACGATCATTTCATCCACCCGGTTGAGGAATTCCGGTCTAAAGTGACGACTCAATTCTTCCATTACGGCTCTTTTCATCTCTTCGTATTCCGGTCCCTCAAAGGCGTGTGAATATTCGAGAATACGATGGCTCCCTATGTTGGAAGTCATGATCACAATGGTGTTTTTGAAATCCACAGTCCTGCCCTGCCCATCGGTGAGTCTACCGTCATCCAGGATCTGCAGCAGAGTATTCAAGACGTCGTAGTGAGCCTTCTCAATTTCGTCAAGAAGAATGACCGAATAGGGTCGACGCCGCACCGCCTCCGTGAGCTGGCCGCCCTCCTCGTATCCCACATAACCCGGAGGGGCTCCGATCAGTCGAGCCACTGAATGCTTTTCCTGATACTCGGACATGTCGATTCGAATCATGGCACCCTCGTCATCGAACAGGAACTCCGCCAGAGCACGGGCCAGCTCTGTCTTCCCCACTCCGGTCGGACCCGAGAAGATGAAGCTCCCCACAGGACGGTTCGGATCTTTCAGACCCGAACGTGCCCGAATCACTGCTTCAGCCACCGCAGCCGTCCCATCTTCCTGGCCCACAACACGCAAATGGAGAGCATCTTCCAGATGGAGTAGCTTTTGTACTTCTCCTTCGAGCAGCCTTGAGACGGGGATGCCGGTCCAACGGCCCACCACTTCGGCAATGTCCTCATCATCAACTTCCTCCTTCAAAAGGTAGTGATCACCTGGATCCTTGGCCAGGCCTTCTTCTTCCTCCTCCAGTTGGCGCTCCAACTCCGCCAGCCTTCCATACTTCAGCTCGGCCGCCCGGTTGAGATCATATTCTCGTTCAGCTTGCTCGATTTCAATCTTGGTCCGCTCGATTTGCTCACGGATCGTTCTCGAGCGCTGCAACCGTTCTGTTTCCGTCTGCCATTGGGCCTGGAGTACGTCGGCCTGGATCTTCATATCCGCGAGTCCCTTCTCCAGTTTAGCCAGGCGTTCCTTGGAGGCTTTGTCCGTTTCCTTTTTCAATGCTTGTCGCTCGATCTCGAGCTGCATGACCCGGCGTCGCAACTCATCGAGCTCAGAAGGCATGGAATCTATTTCGATGCGCAACTTTGCGGCCGCCTCATCGACCAGATCAATGGCCTTGTCGGGCAAAAACCGATCTGAAATGTACCGGTTGGAGAGCACCGCTGCCGCAACCAAAGCCGAATCCTTGATTCTGACACCATGGTGTACTTCGTATCGCTCGCTCAATCCGCGCAAGATCGAAACCGTGTCCTCCACAGAAGGTTGATTGACTAGAACAACTTGAAACCGCCGCTCCAGTGCAGCATCTTTTTCGACATGCTTGTGATATTCGTTCAGCGTAGTGGCACCGATGCAGTGCAGTTCGCCACGAGCCAGCATCGGCTTCAGGAGGTTTCCCGCATCCATAGCGCCTTCCGCCCGACCGGCACCGACCACCGTGTGCAGTTCGTCAATGAAAAGAATAATCTCGCCCTGTGAGTCCTGGACTTCCTTGAGAACAGCCTTAAGCCTCTCCTCAAACTCTCCCCGGTACTTGGCCCCTGCAATCAGAGCGCCCATGTCCAGAGATACAATCCTCTTGTTCTTTAAGCCCTCCGGAACGTCACCTCGAACAATCCGCTGGGCCAACCCTTCCACAATCGCGGTCTTGCCAACCCCTGGCTCTCCAATGAGCACGGGATTGTTCTTGGTACGACGGGACAAGACCTGCATGATGCGGCGTATTTCCTCATCGCGCCCGATGACCGGGTCCAGTTTGCCCTGGGTTGCCATTTGAGTCAGATCG
>JAZFTY010000261.1:0-2089 GCA_036446935.1 Acidobacteriota bacterium
CAACCGGTCGGTGTTGGGATTGGTGATCTGGTGAGTGTCTCCCGGTGCCAGAATGGGAACGTCGTTGGCATCTCGCGGCAGCCGGTGCTCCGGATAATTCTGATAGTAGATGACCAACACCCGTATCCGGGTGAGACGGTACACACTTTGCAGCTGCCCTCGCAGCTGCTGATCGGTGATCTTGCTCCCGTCGATGATCAGGTTCAGGTAATCGGCCCGCTGAGACTCGCTCAAATCCAAAAAGGTCTTGCCCGAAAAGAAAGAAGCGGCACTGCTGTTAAAGACCGCCAGATTGTCATCCGAGAGCCCGGTGAGCCCTTTCATCACTTCGGCCGTGATGTTGTACGGCTCCAGGGTCCGGTAGCCTGGATCACCAGGATCGCTGGGAATGATGGTATCCCCCAGCGCGGCAATGACCGCCGTACGATCTACCGTCGTCGCTGCTTGCCCCTGGATTTGCCCGGTGCTGATCCCTGCCAGAGTCGTGGGAATGGCCGCTGCCCCCATTCCTGTGGTTTTCAGGAAATCCCTTCTCGATACGTCCTTCTTTGCCATGGCTGAGGTCTCCTTTTGACCTGAAAGTTTCATACATCATAGACCCTCTAATCGGTAGTCTCAAGTCCTTATTTCCTCGATGTGAGAAATCAGGTTGAGGGATGTTGCCGCGACTTTGAATCTGCTACACTGTGCCAACTCAATTGACTGCACCTCGGAATTTTAATAAGGAGGAAGAGATGGCGAGTGGAGCAACGAAACCGACACTGAAAGGCGGTCCTAAGGATACACGCGTAGCCTTTAAAGACTTGCGAGAGTGGATCGCGGCCCTGGAAGCAGAGAACCAGGTCGCTCGTGTCACAGAACAGGTCGACTGGAAGTTTGAGATCGGCACTATTTTGCGGAGGACGTGGGATATCCACGGCGATGCCTCTCCGGCCATTCTCTTTGAAAACATCAAGGACTACCAGTCTCCGGCCATCAACAAGCTCTTCGCCGGTACCTTCCGATCCTGGTTCCGCACGGCCATGATGTTCGGCATGGATCCTCGAAACACTTCTCGCGCCGAGATCATCCAGATGTTAAAACGGCGCATCAACGACCGGTCCGAGCACATCCCTCCCAGGGTCGTGAAAACTGGCCCCGTCAAGGACAACATACTCCTGGGAGACGATATCAACCTGGAGATCATGCCCATCCCGCACTGGAACCAGCGAGACGGCGGGCGACTGGTGGGAACCTTTCACACGGTAATCACCAAGGACCCTGAAACGGGTTGGGTGAACTGCGGAACCTACCGGATGATGATGATGGACTGCAACACAGAGACCGGTATCCAGCTCGACCCAGCCAGCCAGCATATCGGAGAGCACTATTATAAGCAGCTCGAAGAAGACAAGCCGATGGAGGTGGCCGTGGTCATCGGGCAGGAACCCGCCCTGGGCTTCATGTCCTGCATCCCCACGGTCGACCCCCTGAATGAGATGGAGATAGCGGGTGCCATTCGGGGTAAGGCCATCGACGTGGTGCCCTGCGAAACGGTGGATCTGCACGTCCCGGCCAACGCCGAGATTGTTCTGGAGGGAACCATTCACCCCAAGGAGCGAAAGATGGAGGGACCCTGTGGGGAATACCCGGGTTACTACGGCAATATCCCTGGTCCCAAGCCTGTTTTCCGATGCAAGGCCATTACCTACCGCAACGATCCTATCTTCCGGGGTACGCTTGAAGGCCATCCCATCAATGAGGACCATATGACCCTGGCCATCGGCCATTCCGTCTACGCCTGGGACATCCTGGAGCGGAACTCGATCAAGGGAATCCAGGACATCGCCATGCCTCTAGACTCTTGTGGTTATGCCACCTGCGTGGTCTCCGTCAGGCCCTTGGTCGAAGGCCACGCGGAGATCATTGCCAGTGCACTCTGGGGCTCCAAGGCCACCATCTGGGCCTATAAGTACATCATTGTGGTGGACGAGGACATCGATCCCTGGAACTCAGAGCAGGTCAACTGGTCCATCGCCTGGCGAGTCGCGCCCGGTGAAGACATCCATATCTGGAAGAGACACCGGGGCTCCAGGCTCGACCCGAGAGT
>JAZFTY010000262.1:0-3229 GCA_036446935.1 Acidobacteriota bacterium
TCCTCTCAAATACTCGTCTTTACCAAGACCAGCTTCCAAATCGACTTGGTTTCGCCGCAGACGCCCCGTGCCATCTACTTCAAAGACGACGTCTATGTGGCCTGGCCGCAGGGTGGTTCCGTCCTCGAGATCTCCGCGGTCGATCGGCAGTTGGGCGCCGTTTTTTATACTCTCAGCCAGAAGAAGAGCAGCGGTCCCAGGTTTGAACGCCAGACCTACATGTGCCTCCGCTGTCACGACTCCTACTCACTGACCGGCGGCGGAGTGCCGCGATACATCATGGGCTCAGGGTTTCCAGACCAGAGCGGCCGACTCGCCTCCCACCAAGGATGGCACCTCACCACTGACCAGAGCCCACTCAGCCAACGCTGGGGCGGGTGGTACGTCACCGGAACCCACGGCAACCAGGTTCACATGGGAAACCTGATTGCCAGGGACGCTGCTGACGCTGCGAGCTTGGACTTGACCGGGGGCGCTAACTTGACCGATCTCGGTGCACTCATGGACACCAGCGCTTACCTTGGCAAGCACAGCGACATCGTCGCGCTGATGGTGATCGAGCACCAGGTTCACGTGCAAAACCTGATTACTCGTGTGAATTACGATACCCGTACCGCGCTCCACAACCAGCAGATGCCCGACAAAGACCTGGGTCGCGACCCGGACGACCCATCCGCCGCTACTCTGAAACGCATCGAGACCATCGCTGAGCCGCTTCTGCGGGCGATACTTTTCGTCGACGAAGCGCCGCTGAGTGATCCGATCAAAGGCACTTCGGGCTTCTCTGCCGAGTTCGCCAGTCAGGGGCCGCGGGATGAGCAGGGTCGGTCCCTGCGACAGCTGGACCTAAACAAAAGGCTCTTTCGGTACCCGTGCAGTTACCTTATCTACTCCGAAGCATTCGACGCCCTGCCCGATCTGACCAAAAAGTACATTTTTGAGCGATTGAAGGAGGTGCTCGACGGCCAGGACAGGAGTGAAGAGTTCGCCCACCTGTCGGACGCGGACCGCCAGGCGATCCGTGAAATCTTGGAGGAGACCCAGGCCGATTTCCCGCGGAAATGACCCTCGCCCGCACTTCTCACACCTATTCGTCACGAAGCGGCGAAAGGGCCGGCCTGACGAGGCGCGCGACGGGAGGCCACCGCAAACGTACTCGCTGTAGTACGTTGAGGAGGGCGACGGAGGGGGCACCCGCTTTGCGGGTCGCGCAGTCAGGACGGATTATTCCGCCGATGCAGTAGAAAAGGAGTGAGAAATGCGGGCTAACTTCACGAACTGCTACGGTGGAGAAACCAACTCCAACTCCCTCCAGCCAAAAATAGAGGGTGATTTTAATTGCCTTCAGTGCCTCTAGGATTTAGCATTGGGAGCAATTACAGAGGGATTTTCTTTGCAGTATGGAGGATGTCATGAATCGATGCTTTAAGATTTGCCTTAGCGGGCTGGTGCTCGTTGGAGTGTTTTCTGGAGTGGGTTGGGCACAGAGCCGCCCGGCCTTGGTGGACCAAATGGGCTATGCCGACCTGGTGTTGATCAACGGCAAGATTGTGAGTATGGACGACCGCAGCATTACCCCGGATACGCCCGGCAATATTTACCAGGCCATGGCGATCAAGGGTAAAAAGATCATGTCGCGGGGAACCAATGAAGAGATGAGGGCGCTGGCAGGACCCCAGACCGTCATTGAAGACGTGGGAGGCAGGGTGGTGATTCCCGGTCTGATACAGACCCATTTTCACCTCTTCTCGCGGGCGGCGAGAAGATACGGACCCAGCATGGGGTTTGTCGATCCCAGTGTTCAGCTGACGGTGACTGCTGCAAGCAATCCCGAGGCGACGGCCAAGATAATTCGGGAGACGTTGCTCAACGCCATCCGGGTGCAGAACATACCCGAAGGTCAATGGATCTCCCTGCGGGTTGAGGAAGGGGACAATGCGCCCGGAACCGGTCGAACCTGGTTTGGGAAAGGCAAGCTCAACCGCAGACAGCTGGATGCGGTGACGCCCTCTCACCCCATCCTGGTGCGAGCCAACATCGGTGGGTATTTCAATGAGGCGGCCATCAAACTTTTTACCGAAGAGTTTCACGACTGGATGGAAAGCACGGACATCGAAACGGCTCCGGGATCGTCTCAAAACGGATACGTGGCCGTTCCCGAAATGGGGGGGCTGACCTTTGAGTTCTGGTGGAAGGACAAGCCAAGTGCCGACCTGGCTGAAGTCATGCGACTCTACTCGGTGGATGTCGTCAACATGGGAATCACCACGGTGGCTACCCGCATTCTTTATCCCAAGGTGATTGAGGCCTTCAACATCCTCAACCGAGAGGGGAAATTGCCCCATCGCCTGGCCTATTACGTGGAATCGCAGCGGGGCAACTTCTTTAACGTCAGGTCGATTCGCGAATTCTATCGAGGAATGGGTGCTCCCTGGACCAACCATGCCAACGGTGGCGAGATGCTTTGGCTCAACGGTATGTGCAACGAGCTGTGGGATTCCACACAATACAGCGTCTGCCTGGGGCCGGACATGCCGGCAACTCAGGATATCAAGGATCGTGAGCGCTGTCCGGCGCCCGGCATGAAGTCCTGGGAATCGGTGAAGGCCGGGCTGGAGTTCGGATGGCGGCCGGCTCAGATTCATGGGAATTCCAGCCATGGAGCCCGGCTATTTCTACAGTTGCTGGAGGAGGTGGCCCAGGAGAAAAACTATTCCGTGGAGTACATTAGAAATCTGCGGCCCACGCTGGAACATAATGCGCTGCTGGGCAACGTTCCTGATGTGATGGCAGGCTTGAAGAAGTACGGGGTCATCCTCAATGTCAACACCGGAAATTTCGCCGAAGTGCCGCCCCTGATCGAGGACTATGGAGAGGGGTTAAGGGAATTTGCCATGCCGGTGAAGACCTGGATCAACAGTGGAATTCGGGTTACCTTCGAGGCTTCCGGGGTGGATTTTTGGAAACCCATTCACAGTCTGGTCACCCGGAAAACTCCGATCAGTGCCATCTATCCCGAGCCGGTGGTATTGTTGCCGGAGGAGGCAGTGGATCGGGTGACCGCCATGAAGATGGCTACCACCTGGGCCTCCGAGTACATGATGGCCGAGGACACCATCGGAACCCTGGAGCCGGGGAAGTTTGCGGACTTTGCTGTCCTGGACCGTGATTACTTCAGCATCCCAGTCGCAGACATATTGAACGTCAGGGTGGTGATGACCGGTTTGAG
>JAZFTY010000263.1:0-6717 GCA_036446935.1 Acidobacteriota bacterium
ATGGGTTGCCAACTTCAAAGAATGTCGGACCTCGGGTCTGCGATGCAGGTCACGGTAAAGGTCCGTCCCCGTAAGCACCACAACCAGAGGCTTGTCGGGATGCATCTCCTGAAATCGACAAATCGACTTGAAGCTCTTGAGTGCGTGCAGAGCAATCAGCACGTCACAGGAGCCTCCTCCATATTGGCGTGCCACACTTGCCCTATGACCGAGTGCCTTGAGGAGGCGCACCCAGCGAAGCGCGGTCACCCGATTTCCGTCCAGCAAGGCTTTCGGTGACGGTGTGACCAGTTGGATACGCAAGCCGGCCTGGGGCGGTCGTGAGTTCTTGCTGCCGTGCTGTTGTGCGGTCTTTGCCTTATCCATTGACCTATAGGGCAGCAGTCCGAAATCCTGCCAGAATATCACGGCGATCTGGGGTACAGTAATTCCGCCAGGTATTACGAATCAGCCGCGAGCGAGTGGTCCAGGCACCCCCACGCAGAACTTTGTGGGTTTTAAACCAGGGCTCAGAATACTCTTTATAGGGATCCGCAACGAAGCCGGGATAGGGCAAAAAATCATTGGCGGTCCATTCCCACACGTTACCAATCATCTGCCGGCAACCCACTGGACTATCCCCTTCGCCCAGGGCTCCCACTGCCACACATCCCATGGCTTCCCAGTTGAGGTTGGCCCGTGCGCTGCTGGGCGGCTCATCCCCCCAGGGGAAGGTTCTCTTCCCTTCTACCATCGTCCCGTCCGCTTGAAATTCCTGGGATGCCGCCATCTCCCATTCCGGCTCAGTCAAAAGACGCCGGCCGGCCCATTTGCAATAGGCCTCCGCTTCATACCAGTTCACATGAATAATGGGCAGATTTTCTTCCAAGGGCCGATACTGGTTGAAGTGACGGCGCATCCACCCGTTGGGCGATTCTCGCTTCCAGTACACTGGATGCTCAACGCCAACCTCTTCTCGCCATCTCCACCCAGGTTCACTCCACCCTTCCTTGTGCTGGTATCCACCCTCCTCGACAAAGGCTGCAAATTCAGTATTGCTGGTGGCGGCCCGGGCCACTCGGAAGGGCTGAACCTGAACGGGATGACTCCACTTTTCATTGTCGAAAACGAAAGGCATCTCTGGCGTCGCCCCGAGAAGGAACATTCCCCCGGGCACCTCCACGTCGCCGGATAGGAGATCTCCCTCTCCCTGAGGGCTCGAAACTTCCTCCCCGTCTGCAGTGGAGAGCGGAGGGGGAGGATAACTGAGGGTTTGTCTCCCGTAGGTAAACGCCTCATCGTGCATATCTTCGTGCAGGAGCCCCAGCTGATAGAAATAGGGCTGAACTTCCGGCTTCCCCGATTGCAGGGAGTCGATCATGCCAGCAAAAACTTCCTCCATGTAACTCAACGTCTCCTTCCGTGAAGGGAGCGGCAGATCCCAGCGCGTATCGTGAGCCACGGCCATGGAGTCGTAGAGCCGATCTCCATCTTCACGAATCGGTTCCATCTGAAACAGATAACGGAGAGTCCATTTCTCCTGGAACCAGGCCACATGTCCGATCTCCCAGAGAAGCGGATTGACGATAGGAAGTCGAGGCCCCATCAGCTGCTCGTCGGTGAGATCCTCAACCAGCGCCAGGGTTCGAGAACGGGCTTCGGTCAACTGATCAATCAACTGCGACGCAGTCATCATGTTTACGCGAACCCTTTCTACTCAGCTCTGCCCGCTCTGAGAGCGGTCGCTACGACGTCGAAACAGCAGCAATGAAAACCACTTCTGGGGATCGTTACAACGGGCAATCGATTCCAGACCAAAGTATTCCAATTGCTGCTCAAGTTGATGGGGCTCAAATTTACGACTGATCTCGACTAAGATTTTCTCTCCTTCCTTCCACAGAAATCCTGACTCGAGCGAAGGGAGGTCAATCTTCTGGTCTGAAGTGGAGACCGCGTACATCTCCATTTGCTGCCACTGGAGGTTATAGCAAGAATGGTACCGCATTTTCCTCTGATCGAAATCGCTTCCCATCAACCGATTGATGTTCTCAAATGCGTTTAAAATAAACTGGGAAGTCACCCCTTCCACATCGTTGTAAGCCTTCTCCAGAATCTTCTCTTCTTTGGTGCAATCCACTCCAAGAAGGAAGAAGTCGTCCGGACCCATACATCCACTCAACAACTGAAAAAAACGGTCGAAGTCGGATCGATCCAAGTTCCCCACACTGCTGCCCAAAAATGCAAACAAGGTGGGAAGACTTCTCTCGATGCTGAGTATTCCCTCCTCGTAACAGGCACATAGTCCATGAAACTCCAACCGGGGAAACTCCTGCTTGACCGCGTCTCTCGATCCAATCAGGGCGGTAAGGCTCACGTCAACGGGAGCAAAAGTTCCTCTTCCCCGCTGGTTGGCTTGCTGGCTCAGAAGATGGACGGTTTTCTTTGAAAAACCTGCCCCCAACTCCACCAGGCATTCCACTTCAGCCAGAGAGATGATCTGTTCTGCCTCCTTTTCAAGAATGGCATTCTCAGTACGGGTCAGGTAGTACTCGGGCAGGGTGCTGATTTTTTCAAATAACCAAGAACCTCGTTCATCATACAAAAACCGAGGCTCGATGCGGCGAGGTTGGTCAAAAAGAGTCCGGGCTAGGGATCGAGCCACATTTTCTTCAGGGGCCTCGGACTTGAGTTCCCAGATGGAGGACTCCACAGACACCCAGCGGTTCTTCTGACCCTGTGAGAAGATTTCAGGTGGAGTCTCGAGTTTCTGATCCTTGGGCGACATGAGCACCTACCGGGATTCCATCAGCAACTTTTCGTAATACTCGGGCAAGCTTCTCGGCTTCCCTTCTCGGTCCGTGACCACATGAGTCGTCTCCCCTTGAGCATAGACTTTCTCACCCTGTGGGTCGAGTAATTCATAAGCAAAGGATACCGTTCGACGGCGCAATTTCTTGATTCGAGTCCGAACCAGAAACTCACTATCATAACGCAGTGGCGCCAGATAACGGCACTGCACGGTGGCAACCACCAGAAACCTCCCACTGTTGTCTTCCATCTCCTGATAGGAAAATCCGTGGTGCCGGCAGAATTCGGACCGGCCCACCTCGAACCAGACCAAATAGTTGCCATGATAAGCGACTCCCATTTGGTCCGTTTCCGCGTAGCGGACTCGCAGTGAACAGTCCGTGTAAGTCAGGTTTCTCATGCTACTTAAGTCGGCAACCCTATCACGTCCAGCAGATCTGCTAAAATCCTCTGCGATATGACCCCATCTGCGGAAGTGTCCACCTCGTCCTATGCCATTGAAGGCAACCGAGTGGTGAAGAAATACGGCGACCTCACGGCCGTTGATGATATGGACTTCACCGTTAAGCGGGGCGAGGCCTTTGGGCTTTTAGGACCCAACGGGGCGGGCAAATCCACCCTGATGAGAATGATCTCCTGCCGAACCCCATTGACCTCAGGCAGTCTGTTGGTCGAAGGGTGGGATGTGGGACAGGATCAAAAGAAGATCAAGGCCCTGGTAGGAGTGGTACCCCAGGAGAACAACCTGGACCCCGATCTCAACGTGATTGAGAATTTGCTCGTTTATGCGCGTTATTTCCGCATTCCGAGCCATCAGGCTCACAGCCTGGCTGAAGACCTGCTTACCTTTATGAATCTTGGCGACAAGAAACACACGGGCGTTGAGGCACTTTCAGGAGGCATGAAACGCCGCCTCATTGTGGCCAGAGCACTCATAAATGGTCCGAAGGTTTTGGTTCTCGATGAGCCTACGACTGGACTGGATCCCCATGTTCGCCACGATCTGTGGGACCGACTGCGGGAATTGCGGCGTCGACAGATTACGATTCTGCTCTCCACACACTACCTGGAAGAGGCAGAACAACTCTGTGACCGTTTGATCATTATGGATCAAGGCAAAATCCTGGCTTCCGGGAAACCCCAGGAACTCATCCAACACAATGTGTCCAAATTCGCGCTTGAGATTCATGAAATGGATGGCCAAAAACCCGTCGTCTCGCATCCGGAAGTAACCTCTGAAACCCACGGTACCACTCACTACTACTTTGCCTCATCCCTGGAATTGCTCACTCCACTCATGAATCAGTTTCCCCATCATCAGTCCCTTCTGCGCCCCGCAAATCTGGAGGATGTCTTTTTGAAGCTGACCGGCCGGAGTCGATTGGAGTAGGTTGCGATTGATATTGAGTTGCTCTCTTGGACAGATTGATTGGTTCGACACTCTGGCGGTGTGGCGACGCAACTACGACGTCAATTTGAGGCTGTGGAGGGCAGAGGTCCTTCCGCCTCTGTTGGAGCCAACCGTCTCCATTTTGGCATTTGGTTGGGGGATCGGGAGTATGATCGCCGCGGAACTCCTGGAGATGCCGTATTTAACCTTCGTGGCTGCTGGAATTTTAGTGGTGACCGGCGTTGTTCGCGCCATCCTTGAATGCACCTACGGCGCCTACTTTCGGATGGTCTATCAATCCACCTACGATGCCATCTTGAGTACACCCATCGGAGTCGAAAGTCTGGGTGCGGGGGAGATTCTGTGGGGGGCCTCCAAAGCCGCCTTTGACAGCCTTCTGATTATGCTGATTCTATTCGCTTTTGGCGTCCTTCATTCCCCCATGAGTATCTTGATTCCTCTGGTCATTTTGCTGGGAGCCACCGGCTTGGCGTCTATTGCCTTTGCCTATACCGTCTCCATATCCTCGATTTATCAGTACAACTACTTTATCGCTCTGGCTTTTTCATCACTTTGGATTTGTGGAGCTTATTTCCCGGTCGATCGTCTCCCTCTGGCGCTTCAGTACGTGTCCTGGTCCTTGCCCATCACCAGTGTCGTGAATTTGTCACGGAATTTGATGACGGGCCGACTGGATTCCTGGTCCCTGCTTCAGGCAGTCTGGATCCTCATTTCCTCACTGGTCTTCGCAGACCTTGCTCTTCGTCGCCTGGCAAAAAGAATGTACCGGTAGTTTTGTTGGCCCGTGCAGTCCCGAACCGGCCCGCAGGCTAAAGCCTGCGGCTCTGTCAGAGCCAACGAGCGCAGTCAGAGCCGTGGGCTTCAGCCCACGGGCCTCACAACATCACCGAGTCACTTGCTGCCAACCACGACGGGAAAGATCCCAGTAGATGACTCCTCCTGCTACCAAACTCACAAGAAGAAATGAGACTCCCAGTAATCGGTCTCCAAGAATGATGTTTCCAATGCCAAAGAGTACGGCGTAAACCAGAACAACTCCACACACCCAATCCAGGAATAGCCAGCCGAAGTCTGAATCTCCTCTCACATCGGGTACCGCCTGTGCCACCTTTCGCCAACCCACCCCTCCAGGACGAACCCGTCGATAAAATTGAATCAGGCGTTCCTCGTCAACAGGTTTGGTAAGAAAGGTCACCCCAATCCACACAGCCGTTGTGACGCCGACAATATAGAGAAGGGTCTCCGGAAAGGCGACCGTGGTCTTGACCTTGAGATAGGAATAAACAAGAAAAGGGGTCACCGTAGCGCTGATCTCACTCCAGGCATTGATCCGCCACCAATAGAAGCGAAGGATCAAGACCAGTCCGAGTCCTGCACCGGCCTCGATGATGAACTGCCAGGCTCCCGAAATGGTCTGAATGACCAGAGTCACCAAGATCGAGGCCACCATAACCATTACAGTGGCTGCCCTTGAAACCAAGACATAATGAGCTTCCGAAGCCTCTTTCTTGATGAATCTTCGGTAGACGTCATTCACGATATAGGAGGTTCCCCAATTGAGCTGGGTTGAAATCGTGGACATATAAGCCGCAAAAAACGAAGCCACCAGCAGACCCTTCAACCCCACCGGAAGGAAATCCCGCATGGCATAAACGTATCCCAGTTTTTTATCGGCGACATCAAGATCGGGATACAGAATCAGAGTGGCCAATCCCACCAGAATCCAGGGCCATGGTCGTAAACAGTAATGGGCGATGGTGAACCACAGCGTTGCCCCCAAGGAGTGCATCTCATCTTTGGCAGACATCATCCTTTGGGCAACATAACCGCCGCCGCCTGGCTCTGCTCCCGGATACCAGGCTGCCCACCACTGAACAAAAATGTAGGCGGTAAACGCACTCACACTCAAAGCCAGAGCACCCCCATAGGCAACGCTCTCGATTCCGGAATCGATCACAGGAGTAAATCGAAAGACCCAATCGGGAAGCTGATCTTTCAACCCCTGGATTCCACCCACTTGAGGTAGTCGAATCACCACGATGGCAAGGACAAGACTCCCTGTCATGGCAATCACGAACTGTATGAGATCCGTCACAGCAACTCCCCGCAGACCGGAAAGGGCGGCGTATATAGCCGCAAACGCCATGGCCCCGAAAACATAGTACCGAACTTCCCCTTCAGGGATATCGAACATTCCGATCAAGATGGTAGCCATGGCGACGTTCACCCAACCCATGATGACGGTGTTGATGAAGAGTCCGAGATAGAGGGCCCGGAATCCACGCAGGAAAGATGCCGGCTTGCCCGAATATCGAAGTTCGATAAACTCCACGTCGGTCAGAACGCCGGCCCTCCTCCAGAGCCTGGCAAAGAAAAACACCGTGAACATGGAACCGAAGAGAAAATTCCACCACAGCCAATTCCCGGCTATTCCTCCGCTGGCCACAAGCTCTGTCACGGCAAGAGGAGTGTCCGCTGCAAACGTGGTGGCAACCATTGAAGTCCCGGCCAACCACCAG
>JAZFTY010000264.1:0-2189 GCA_036446935.1 Acidobacteriota bacterium
TTGATTGACGAGGTCGAGCGTGTCGCCCGTGAACTGGAGCGCCTTTCACGCCAGCAGCAGGATCCTCGATTGCAGAATATCAGCCGCGATTTGAGGCAAGCTGTGCGCGACATGCGTCAAGCCCAGTCCAGTGGGCAAAACGACCAGGAGGCTCAAATGCGTGCTCAGCAGGCCCTGGAACGTCTTCAGGAAGCCCAACAGGGTTTGGGTCAACAGCGCCGCCAGCGGCTGGCTGAGGATCTGCAGCAACTCAAGGAGCAGTCTGAGCGCCTGGTCAAAGAACAAAAGGACGTTCTGGATAAGGTTGGGGATATCGACAAAACCGCCAAGTCGGGGAACATGGATCCCAACTATATCCGCCAGCTCCGAAACGTGTTGCGCCAAAAATCTCGGCTCCAGGAAGATCTTCAGCAGTTGGAAGGAGACCTCCATCAAAGTGCCCGACAGATGGAGTCCAAGCAAACGGAGGCCTCGCGCAAGCTCAAGCAGGCGGCACTGGGCATACGAGATCAGCGGATCCCGGAGAAGATGGAGGATGGAACCAACCTTCTTGCCCGCGGCTGGACCGATCTGGCCAAGGAACGTGAAAAAGGGATCATGAATGACCTGGAGGAAATGGCCCAAAGGATCCGCGAGGCGGAGAAGGCCCTGGGCTCAGGCAATCAGGAAACTCCAAGGGAGAAATTACAGCGCGCTCTAAACCAGGTAGGCAACCTGGTGGAAAATCTCGAATCCCTTGAAAATCGCGCTTCCGGCAACAACCAGGAAGGCCAGAGAGGGGAACAGGGAGAGCAACAGGAGGGGCAACAGGAAGGACAACAGGAGGGCCAGCAGGAGGGACAGCAGCAAGGTCAACAACAAGGCCAGCAAGGGCAACAGGAGTCTCAGGGCTCAGAGTCCGCCCAGGGCGGCCAATCCCGAGCCGGTATCTCCCGTCAGGCGGGAAGGAATCCCAATGCCTCTGGAGTCGACCCCCGTCAAGTGGGACGGGAATGGCGGGAGCGCGTTGAGGATGCCGAGGAGTTGCGCGGCCTGCTGGAGGGACGTTCCGAGTTGGGTAGAGATGTGGCAGGTTTGATCCGCAGAATGCGCCGATTGGACGCCCAGCGTATCTTTGATGACGCTGAAGAACTGGCCCGATTGAAGTCTCAGGTCATCGATGGCTTTCGCCAGCTGGAGTTAGAGCTCAACCGAACTTTAGATGAGGAAGTTGAGAACTTGCTGAGGCTGGTCGACAGCGATGAAGTGCCTCCCGAGTTTCGCCAGAGAGTCGAAGAGTACTACCGGACCCTGGCCAATCGAAGAAATCCAGACTGAATTTTTAGGTTTAGGAGTTCGTCTTTTCGCACGTTCGTGCCGTCGTGTGCTCAAACCCCGGTTCTGGCCCCCTCGAATTCAATCAGCTATACTGGCCACTCTCGGCGCCGGAGTGGCGGAATTGGCAGACGCACCAGACTCAAAATCTGGCGAGGGGTGACTCTCGTGGGGGTTCGACTCCCCCCTCCGGCACCATAGAATCAGCACCTTAGCCCGATCATCAAGTCTTTGTCTCATTCCACTCTTCGTCTTTGCGCCCGCTTTTGGCCCGCAGTTCTTCGACCTCCAGCTGCTCCGCCCTGTGCACAGCCCGCGAGGCATGATCGGGAGCGAAGTGGGCATAACGCATGGTGGTGGTGATCGACGAATGGCCCAGGAGCTCCTGGACTGTCCGAAGATCCACTCCCCGCATCACCCATTGGGTTGCCCGAAAATGCCTGAGATCGTGAAAACCGACCCACTTGAGACCCGCCGTCCTGCGAGCACGCTCGAAAGGACCTCGTGGATCTCTCAAGCGGTCCCGAGTGTCCAGACAAGCGAAGACCCAAGGGCAGTCGATAATCCTCACCAGTGAGTTGAGCCATCGAACTGCATACTCCGTTAAGGGCACGTAGCGGGGCTTGCCGCTTTTCGTCTCCTCAACTGAGAGCATTCGGTTCTTCAGATCCACATGGCTCCACTTCAGATGAAGACCTTCGGACTTGCGCAGGGCCGTCTCGCCCAGCACGGCGACATAGGCACCAATGGTGGGCTCCTCTCTCGCAACTACTTCCACCAAGCGCCGTTCCTCTTGGAGCGTCATGACCCTGAGCGCCTTCCTCTCTTCCGGAAGCATGCGAAACTTCACCAGGGGGTGCGATTCGATGTACTCC
>JAZFTY010000265.1:0-9220 GCA_036446935.1 Acidobacteriota bacterium
GAAAGAATTATCGATGAGTCCAGGCGGGCTGAGCGGGAGTCCAGCGGCCCCGAAGACCTGGGCAAGACAGAGGAGCATTAGCCCGGACTATGCATAAATTCTCTACTGTAGCGACGAAATCATCCGCCCTGACCGCGCGACCCGCAAGCGGGTACCCCCTCGGTCGGCCTCCTCAACGTACCGTACAGTACGTTTGCGGGGGCCTCCGACCCGCAAGCGGGTGCCCCCGCGCCTTGCCAGGTCGGCGCTTTCCCCGCTTCGCAACGAGAACCTATGAATAATCCCAGCTACGAAGATGAGACTAACCGGGCATCGGCAAACTGAACATCGTACAGTTTGCGATAGACACCGGAACCCTTCAACAAACTCTGATGATCTCCCATCTCAACAATCTCACCTGCTTCAAGGACAACAATTCTGTCTGCCAACCGCACCGTTGACAAGCGGTGGGCAATGACCAGCGTCGTACAATGCCGCATCAGGTGATCCAGGGCCTCTTGAACCAGCCTCTCGGATTCACTGTCCAACGCCGAGGTGGCTTCGTCCAGAATCAGAATGGGGGCCTTCTTCAAAATGGCGCGGGCTATGGCAATGCGTTGTCGCTGCCCACCGGAAACCCCCTGCCCCCGTTCTCCCATCACGGCATCGTACCCCTTGGGGAGACTGGTGATGAACTCATGGATCAAGGCCAAGCGCGCGGCCTCGACGATCTCCTCCAGAGTACAATCCTCTCTCCCGTAGGCAATATTGCTCCTCACCGTATCATTGAACAGGAAGGTGTCCTGAGTCACGATGGCTATCTGGCGGCGCAAAGAGGCCAGCGTCACTTCGTGAATGTTGTTTCCATCGATGCTGATCCTTCCGGAGACGACATCGAAAAAACGAGGAATCAGGGCCGCCAGACTACTCTTTCCAGCACCACTGCTTCCCACCAGAGCCACGATCTCCCCCCTCTTTATTTTCAGGTTGATATTGCGTAAAACGGGCTGTGAGATGGAGTCCGGATAGCTGAAGGAGACGTTTTCAAAGGCAAGTTCTTCCTGAATCTGCGGTAATTTACGGGCCCCTGGTAAATCTTGAATATCAACATGGGTATCCAGCAGTTCGAAGATCCGTTGGGAAGAAGCAAAGGCCTGCTGAAAGTACAAATGCATGCGGGAGAGCTTTCTCACCGGTTCATACAATCGAAAGAGCGCGGCCACAAAAACGACAAAGGCGCCGATGGTAAAGCCTCGATTGATTTGATAGTTGGCATAAAGGAAAAAGGGGACGAAGGAAACATAACCGATGAATTCCACCAGGGGTGAACTCAGCGCACTGATGCGGGCAGCCTTAAGGTTGGTGCCCACCAGCCGATCGGTAGAATGACCGAAGCGCTTCTTCTCGTACTCTTCCATTCCAAAAGCCTGAACAATCTGCTGCCCGGCAATGGTCTCCTGAAGAACATGGGAGATTTCCGCCAAATTCTCCTGGCTGCGCTGGCTCACCTTGCGCATCCTTCGACCCAAATTCAGGGTAATCGAAAGAACCACCGGGGCGATCAAAAAGGACAGTAGCGCCAACCGCCATTCGGTATAGAAAACCACACCCAGAAAAAACAGCAGCAGCAGCACCTGCCGGATAAAGTCGGTGAGCGTCCTACTCACCGTTTCCTGAAGCCGCTCAGTATCGCTGATGACCCGGGCCATTAATTTCCCCGTGGGATTCAAGGCATAAAAAGCCATAGACTGATCCAGGAGATGCCGGTACAGGCCCTTTCTTAAAGCGGCCACCACATGCTGACCGATATAACTCATGGAAACTTCAGCGCAGTAAAGAAAAAGACCCTTAAAAAAGGCGAAGGCGACCAGACAAAAGGCAATCCGGCCCAGATTGTTTTGATTCAAGCCCAGGAGCTGTTGAAGAAAGGCGAATTTGTCCTCTCCTGCAACAACGACTCCCGCCCCCGCCGCCAATTGGTTAAAAATCGGGGCCAGAAGCATAATGAGCATCGTCTCCAGGGCACCACTGGCCACCAGAAGGACTAAAGCCAAAACCAGCAGGTACCAATGGGGACGGAGGTAGGGCAGAAGTTTGCGTAAATCAGTCACTTCCGAGGATTTTAACAAGAGAGTGGGTCTCCTGTCAGCTTTAGCGCGATCAGCTGGTCTGTGGTCTGTCGTCTGCGGTCAGTTGTCAGCTCTCCCGGCCTATTGTAAGGTTGGGCCATGATTCGAACGATTGAATGGACCGATCATGGCGTGGTGATGATCGACCAGCGATTGCTGCCCAACGAGGAGGTTTACAACACCTACAAATCTGTGGAAGAGGTAGCTGAAGCGATTGAGACCATGGTGATTCGAGGAGCGCCCGCGATCGGAGTTGCTGCGGCCATGGGAATCGCCTTGGGGGTAAAGAACCTGAGCACCAAGGACGATCTGGAGGAAGACTTCGCCAAGATCTCTGCCAGACTAGAACGAACGCGCCCCACGGCCCGAAACCTTTTCTGGGCCATCGAACGAATGACCCGGATCTTCGAGAAGAACAAGAACCAGCCGCTGGAGAAAATTCAGAGCGTTCTGACCACCGAGGCCATCACCCTCCATCGAGAAGATATCGAGATTAATCAACAAATTGGGAAACATGGACAGCAACTCCTCTCCAAGAAGATGAATCTGCTGACCCACTGCAACGCCGGGGCTCTGGCTACGGCCGGCTACGGAACCGCCTTGGGCGTCATCCGGGCGGCTGTTGAAAACGGAAAGCACATTCATGTCTTCGCCGACGAAACCCGCCCCTTTCTTCAGGGCTCGCGGCTAACGGCCTGGGAGATGATGAAAGAGAATATTCCCTGTACCCTGATCACGGATAGCATGGCCGGATACTTCATGAAATCCAATCAGATCCAGGCCGTGGTTGTGGGCGCCGATCGCATCGCCAGAAATGGAGACGTGGCCAACAAGATCGGAACTTATACGGTGGCTGTCCTGGCTAAAGAGCACCGGATCCCTTTTTACGTCGCGGCTCCTCTTTCCACCGTCGATTTAGATACACCCACCGGTGAGGAGATCCCCATCGAGCAACGGGATACCAAGGAAGTGACTGAATTCAAGGGGCACATCCTGGCACCTTCTTCCATCTCCGTCGCCAACCCAGCCTTTGACGTTACCCCGAATCGCCTCGTTTCGGCCATCATCACCGAAAAAGGCGTGGTTCGACTGCCCTATGGAGAGTCCATCCCCGCGCTATTCAAGAAATGATTGTTCTGGGTATTGAGTCCAGCTGTGACGAGACAGCCGCCGCCCTTGTGAAGGACGGCAAAACCGTTCTCTCCAGCGTGGTGGCCTCACAGATTTCTGTCCATGCGGATTTTGGCGGCGTGGTTCCGGAACTGGCAAGCCGTGAGCATGTCGAGAACATCTGTTTCGTCACCGAGCAATGCCTCAAGGAGGCAAGCCTCACCTGGACACAAGTCGATACCCTTGCAGTGACCCAGGGACCCGGTCTCATGGGGGCCCTGTTGGTGGGCATGACTTATGCCAAGGGCCTGGCCTACGCTTTGAAGATCCCTTTCGTGGGAATCAATCACCTGGAGGGACATATCTGTTCCATTTTTCTCGATCATCCCCAGGCGGAACTGCCGGCCATTTCTTTGGTGGTATCGGGAGGACACACCAGCCTGTTCTACCTGAAGGAGTTGGGCGACTATCAGGAGATCTCCAGAACTCGAGATGATGCCGCCGGGGAAGCTCTGGACAAGCTCTCCAAATACCTGGGCCTGGGCTACCCAGGGGGCCCGGTCATCGATCAACTGGCGCCTCAAGGGGATCCGAAAGCTGTCTCCTTTTCGATTCCGAAGATCAGCGACGGAAGCCTTGCTTTCAGTTTCAGTGGTATCAAAACCGCCGCCTTACGTTATATCACCGAGCACAACATTTCTCGGGTGGAGGGAGGGAGCTCAGAATCTCCCCAGAACGTGCCCCAAGAGATTCTGGATCTGGTGGCCAGCTATCAAAGCTCCATCATCGATCAACTCCTGCACCGCTTGAAGCAGTCACTGAAAGGGCGAGAAGTCCGTTCCATCCAAATTTCGGGGGGAGTTTCCTGCAATAGCGAATTGCGCCGGCGGGCCACGGAAACCTTTCAACAACAGGACCTCGCGGTTTACTATCCTCGAACCGAGTTGACCACGGATAACGCCGCCATGATCGCCGCTGCCGCTGCCCGAATTCGGCCGGGAGAGAGTGACCCCTGGCATCTGACCGCCAACCCGAATTTAGCGCTTTAGATTTTCTATGTCTGGGTATAAAAAGTATAATTACTGGGTAGGCACGAAAATGCGAAGAACAGAATTGAGGATACGTTACAGGAGGACACAAGAATGGGAGAAACAAAAGTAGCAACCACACAGGATTTACAGCCCGGCGCCGCGCTTTGCGTTGAGGTGGATGGGAAGAAGATCGCCTTATTCAACGTTGACGGAAACTACTACGCTCTCGACGATGCCTGCACTCACGTGGGTGGATCTCTGTCTGAAGGAGAGGTCAGTTCAACGAGTGTCACCTGTCCCTGGCACGGTGCTCAGTTCGATCTGGAGACGGGTAATGTTTTGCGAGCGCCTGCTCAACAGGAGGTTAATTGCTACAAGGTTCTTGTCGAAGGCGACGATATTAAGATAGAGACTCCATAAGGGTCTCGCTCATAACCGGATACAGGAGGAATACTATATGTACGACCCCGGAATGGTTCAACCCATGCGCGATGAAATGACCCAGGCGGGTTTCACGGAATTACGCACGGCGGAAGACGTGGATGCCCTGGTAGCCGAGAAGGACTCCACAAAACTGATCTTTATTAACTCCGTATGCGGATGCGCTGCTGGGATAGCCAGACCTGCCCTCATTGAATCTCTTAAGAATGAGATTCTTCCCCAGAATTTGACGACAGCCTTTGCCGGCAATGACGTGGAAGCGGTGGATCGGGCCAGGGAACATTTCGTGGGTTATGCCCCCTCCTCCCCCTGCATGGCTGTATTCCGCGATGGCAAGCTCGTGCACATCGTCGAAAGACACCACATTGAGGGTCAGACGGTGGAAACTCTGGCTAAGGTGTTGACCAGCGCCTACGACAAATATTGCGGAGAACAGATCGATGAATCTGTCGAGATCTACGATCCGCTGGCCGAGTTGGAGATTACCATTGAAGAGGCAAAACAACAGATCTCCGAGAACTCGGAATTGACCGTTTTAGACCTGCGTGCGCCTAATGAGACCGAGCAGGGAAAAATCGAAGGGGCATTGATGGTGGATGAGAAGCTCGGGCAGGAGATCGTCAGCAGTTGGCCCCGAGATCGCGAGATTATTGTGTACTGCCAGCATGGCCAGCGGAGTCTCACCACGACCCAGTTCTTGAAAACGAAGGGGTTCCAAAAAATCCACACCCTTAAGGGTGGGTTTGAGGCCTGGCAAAACAGCTGAAAGCAGACCGCTAAGAGCTGACTTCCGTCAGCTCTTAGCGGAAATTCAAAATCCCAAATTCCAAATTCAAAACGAATTCTTTTCTGTTTTCTCAGCGCTGAGCGCTCTGGGGGTGAAGGAAAACCAATCGGCGAGGGCATCGGAACTTACAGACCGTGTACTCTGAACCTGCTCTCTCTTCTTTCGAAATTTCTTCCTAACTCGCCAGACTTCTCGATAAGCCGGGAGTGAATTCCACTCAAAAAATAAGACATAGACCAGTATCCCCGCATCCCGAATCCACATATAGGGAAAGCAGCGTCGTCGCACCGCGGAATCCAGGTTTTTCATCCGCATCAGATAGCGATTCTTGAGGGAATGGTAATTGATGAGGGCGGGGAGCCCTCTTCTGCCCTTGGGGAAAACGCGACGGCAGTGCAAGGCCTTGGCTCCCGGTTCGTAAATCGCCTTCCAGCCTCGCATCTGAGCCCTCCAGGCCAGATCCGCGTCTTCTCGATAGGCAAAGAAATCTTCATCCAGATACTCATCCCCAAAGCGCACGTCTTCGAGCATTTCCTTCTTGCACAAGAGCGTCGCTCCGGTGATACCAAAGACAAATTGACGGATGTCATACTGTCCGTGATCTTCTTCTTCACTCCCCCGGTCAAAGTGCCTCTGGGAAGGAGTAAAGAACATCCCTGTGCTATCCAGGACGGGGAAGGTCCTTCGTAAAATCTGGCGGCCTTTGCTATCCATTCGATACAGTTTTCCGCCTGCCATCCCCGCTTTCTCGACTTCGTCGAGGGAGGTCAGGAGAACTTCGAGATAATTGGCCTGTAAAATCACGTCCGCATTCAGAAGCAGAACAGTGTCAAAGTCCTCATCCAGAAGGTTGTAGTTGTGTCCAAAACTATAGCCCAGATTCTCTGTCGATTCATGGAATGGAACGCCAAAGCTTTGGGCGATCTCCCGGGTCCCATCTTGAGAAGCGTTGTCGAAGATCTTTACACGAATTGGAATCGTTTGATTTTGCACCGCTTCCAGACACCGGGCCAGAAAGGCCTCATCATTGTAGGTGACCAGACTTACCAGTACTGCCTTCTTCCCTTCGGTGTTCATCTTCGAATCAGGTAGAGATCACTCGGTCGGTGAGTTCATGGAACATAGCCTCGTACTGAGTCACGACGGTTTCCCAATCGTAAAGATCACGGACACGCTGCTGAGCTTGATCCCTGTACGACCCGTAGTCTTCAGGTCGGGACGAGACCCGCCTGATCGACTGGGCCAGGGACCCCACCTCGTTGAAGGGATAGAGGAAACCAGCCTCACCCACCACCTCACGATTCTCAGCCGTTTCGTTGACCAGTACCAGACAACCGGCCCCCATGGCCTCAATCAGAGCCGGGTGAGTCCCTCCTACCTCGGTTGCGTGAATGTAGCACAGACAATGGGCAAGCAATTCGCGGTAACCGACACCATAAATGGCTCCCGGAAACAAAATGTTTTTCCCCTCGGCCAGGCGCTTGAGTTCGCGGATATACTCTTGGGCATAGGGCGCATCTCCCACCATAACCAGCGGATCATCGATTTTAGATTCTATATAGGCCCGGATCACCAGGTGAGCATTATTTTCCGGTTCAAACCGGCTAACGTAGAGAATATACTCTCCAGGGCTGAGGCCGTGGGTTTTCAGCTCTTCACGACTTTCGCACTTCTGGGCCGAAGCACCGTAGGGGATAAACGGGGAACGAAATCCATACTCCTTAAGGTAGTACTCTTGAACGGAACGAGCGTCCGTCACCACTCGATCGGGGAGAATCGTGGAGAGGAATTCACTCATTCGATAGTAGGCTTTGCCCAGGGGACTCCATTTCTGGCGCCGTCGTTCGATACCATCCACATTGAGCACCACTTTCTGGCCGCCGATCTTGGGGATCCAACAAAGAAAGGCATTGGCGGCATTGCAGATCAGAACGACATCATGAGGCTTGAAAAGCGCGATCAGGACGGAGAGAGAGGTATGAGTCACGGTCTCCAGATACTTGGTCCGCACCGAAGGCAGCGGCAGAATATCGACCCCACGATAAGAGCTCAAATTCGGATCGACGAAGTGGGACCGGCCGTAGACCGTAATCCGGTGTCCTCGATCTGCCAGGCGAGTGGAAAGTTCCTCGGCAAAAGTCTCAAAGCCTCCGTAGTTGGCAGGAATCCCACGAGTCCCCAGAAGGGCAATATTAAGCGCCTTTTTCCTGTTCATCATGGACCACGTAGGGAATCGAAATGAAAAACAGGAGCAGAATCAGAATCTCCGAATCACCGAAATTATACTCAAACAGGCCCGCCAACAGAAACGCCGCCAGTACAGCCACTCCGCTCATCGCGATACAGTACAAAAACCGATCGGAGGGTTGACGGCGCACAAAACCCACGAAATCCCAGAACAGACGAACCCACAGGGCCACCCAGATCAATAGGGTGATCACCCCCATCTCAGCGGCGATGTGCAAGAAATTGTTGTGAAGATGTTGATAGATCCAAGAGGGAAATTCGTCCGTTCCAGCGTAGTCGTGATAGTGACGAGACACCATGCTGGGGCCCAAGCCCGTCCAGGGATGTGCAACGATGATATTTTTCCCGGTCAGGAACAGCTCAATGCGAACCCGTGTCGTTGTGTCGGTTGGGTCAAAACTGGAATAAAAACGCTCCTTGAAACCACTGGGTAGGACAAGAAACACGACCAGCAAGAGCACCACGCCTGTCGCCAGCCACCGGACCCGATAGACGGCTAGAAGCAAAAAGAGTCCGCCAAGTGTCCCTAACCAGGCGTTTCGAGTCTGGGTCAGTACAAGCACAAACAGAAAAAGGGCCAGCAGCATACCCCAGCCTCCTATGGGGAGGAGGTCTAGAGGCGACCCCGTCTTTCCCCCACTCGCCTCTTGAGAAGTCTTCCTTTCTTCCCCAGTTGAAGTGGAAGGAAGCCGATACAGGAGAAGGTACCCCGCCAGTGACACGGAAACCAACATCAACTGTCCCGAGAATGTCATCCAGTGGCTCATGAATCCCTCGATGCGATTGAGCAGATTGACCTCCCACAACCAAAAGTACTGCAAGACGCCGTACACTGCACTGATTCCTAGAACCCCAAACATCGCTTTGAGAGCGAACTCCACCCGTTCTCGATTCAGGTAGGTGAAGATCAAAAAAATGTAGAGGAATTTGATGAACTTCTTCAGATAAGGGGCACTGCCAAGGACGTCGGAGGAGAAGGCAATTGAGATCAATACGGCTACAAAAAAGGCCAGCAAAAAGGGAGTGAAGGGAGGGATCTTCAGACGAAACTCTCTGGATCTCCAGCAATCTGCCACCCACAGCAAGATAGCAATGCCAAAACAGATCTCCGATACTGCGATGGACAACAGAGAGCTCACCACGCCAGCAATGACAGCGAACGAGATCCACCGATCCAACATCAAATCATACCCGCTTCAACACACCCACCATGAATTTCAGAGCTTGACCACGTTGTCGAAAGGTTCTCTGAAGACGTTTCGCGCATCGAAAATCAACTGTGCCGACTTCTGGATCATTGCGTAATCAACATCGGAATGACTGGTCACCATCACCAGCAGGTCGTACTCCTGGACCGTTGCTGGCTCAAGAGACACGGATTTCTTCACGACATCATCAACGCTCAGTTGTGCAACATAGGGATCCGAATAGTCCACCTGCGCCCCCCCCTTTTCCAGCAACCGCATGATGTCCAGAGCGGGAGATTCACGCACATC
>JAZFTY010000266.1:0-4029 GCA_036446935.1 Acidobacteriota bacterium
CCCAACAACGCATCGATCAGTGCACTTGCCGTCCCGCCCTTTCCGCCGCTGAGCTCGGCGTAGGAGTTCGCCCCCACGAGCGCACAAGCGCCCACCTCGTCCATACCGGCCTTCTTGACGAGGTCAGCGATCCAACGCAACTGCTTCGCGCTCGGAACCTGCCGCTCCGCCCGAAGAGCCGAGAGGTGTTCGACGAGGGCGCTGGCCTCAGCACGGTTTGGCAACTTCGCCGCCAGGACCAGCTCTGCTGACTCCACTGCCTGCGTCAGCGTCATACCGGTCGCCTCCAGCAGTCGCTCCAAGTAACCCTTCTGCTTCTCGCTCGGAAGCAGCTGAATATTGCGGGTCCGCAGTTCCGCAAGCAGTTCTTTGCCCGCCTGCTCGGTAAAACCATCGAGATCCCCGATCTCACCCGCCAACTCTGGCGCCGCCTCCAGGTAATCCTGCAGCTTCAGACGAGTACGAGGTACAAGCTGCCCCGTATTGCTTGCCGCCTGCGCCGCTGAATGTGCCAACTTGAATTCGTTCAGAATGGTCTCCCACACCGCGCTTGCATCGCGCCGTGCCCCGGCGACATCGTCGAGCAGCAGTTCCATCTTGGCTGTGTACTCGGTCTTGAAGACCTCCCGCTCGTTTTGCAGGGAGAACAACGGCGCTGCCTTCAGCCAGATGTTCCTTCCACTCACAGTGGGCGCCACAGCACCTTCCTCTGTCGTGACGTAGCTCCGCTCTTCCAGGCGATCCACCGTGTTCGCATAGGTGGAGGGCCGACCGATGCCCCCCTCCTTCATCGCCTTCACGAGAGTATGAGCCCTGTAGCGAGCCGGCGGCTTGGTCTCGTCTTCGCGCAGTATCGGGTTCGGGCGGTCGGTATCACCGGGAGTAAGCTCGAGGATCGTCCCAGGGCTGACAGTTAGCGGGGTCGCATCGCCCTTTTCTTCCAGACCGGCCGCTTCGAAAGGGCGTCGCCATCCGAGCTCCTCGTACCAACCGACCGATCCGTCCAGCGTGCGGTCCAATCCGTCACAGCTTCCACTGAGCGATAGCGTCACGCGCAGCGAAGACACCATGAGCGAGGCCAGCGTCCTGGCGCGAACAAGGGCATAGAGTTTCTGCGTGTCGGCCTCAACATCGGGAACGGTTTCGAGGGCGAGCTCTGTCGGCCGGATCGCTTCGTGGGCATCCTGAACCCCGGCCTCAGCCTCGAGCATAGTGGCCAAGCCCAGCTGTGCGGCTCCCCAAGTCGCGGCGATCACAGCGCGGCCGGATTCCACTGCCTCGCCAGCCAGCCGCGTCGAATCTGTGCGGATGTAGGTCAGGTGGCCCGCCTCGTAAAGTTGGCTCGCGAGGGTGGCGGTTTTCTTTGGCGACCAGCCCCAGCGGCTGCCAGCAGCTTGAAGCAGCGTGTCCGTACTGAAGGGCGGATAGGGCGACTGATACTTCTGACGACGCTTCACGTCGACGATCTTCACGCTACCCGCCGCAACCAAGGCGACATGCGCCGACTCCGCGAGCGGCCCGTCGGCAGTGCGATGGGCGGAGAACTTTCCTTTCTCGTCCACCCATGCCCCTGTATCGGATTTCTCGTGAAAACGGACGCGCCAGCCCGTCAACGCGGTGGCGGCCAGCACCTCGAAGTAGCGCACGGGGACGTGGGCTTCACGCTCCAGCTCCCTTTCGACGACGAAGCCCAAGGTCGGCGTTTGAACTCGACCCATCGAGTTTGTGGAAGAGTCGGTGTAGCGCTTCGCAATACGGCTTGCGCGCCAGCCGACTGTGCGGTCGATAAAGGTGCGGATAAGTGCGGCATCCACCAGCGCCTGGTTCACCCCGCGTGGCGTGGCCACGGCAGCGAGTACGGCCGGCTTCGTGATTTCCTGAAAGGTTACTCGGTGGCAGGGCCCGAATTCCGAGAGCAACTTCTCCAGGTGCCAGGCGATGCGCTCCCCCTCCCGGTCGGGGTCGGTAGCCAGGTAGAACACCACCGAGTCGTGTTTAGCCGCCTCGTCCTTGATTGTGCGCATGGCAGCCTCACCGCGCTCAGTCCAAAACCACGGCGGCGTCGGAAGCTCACCAGGTCGGTTCGACCAGTAGGCCTTTTTCACCTCCTTTGAGGGGTGGAGTTTGCGGTCTTCGGCCAGGCGCTCCACGTGGCCGCCGGTTGGAAGCACACGCCATTCATTCTTTCCCAGATGTTTGAGGAGGGTCTTGCACTTGGCTTTGGATTCGACGATCAGGATGTTCATGGGCAGACTGTATCAAGGTTCGAGCAGGCTGGCCGATCATCTCAAGTACCTTGTAATGGCTAATGGTCGTGCCAGGGAGATACTAGGGACAGAAGTTTTCTGCCTCATACTTGCAAGTCGACCATGACATCTGTGTGCCTCGAAACGTTAAGTTTCGCTGTTCAATACTGGTCTCATCCTGAGCAGAGGGTTCAACGCCAGCCTAGGTTGCTTCATGGCTAGTCGAATCGCAAGCCATAGTAGGACTCGCTGGCGAGTTCACTTTTCCAATACTCCCTAATACGTTGTTTTCGATAAAACCATTTCATTCCGTTGAACCACGACTGCCACACCTCTGGGTAGATAAAACGCCGTTTGTAGAACAGATACTCTTCTGCGCAAAGGTTGAAGTAGTCATTCAGATGGTCACAATCTGCGGGATCCAGCTTCTCGTTAGAATCCCTTGCTGCGATTCGATTGAGATGCTCATTTAATTCATCATATCTGTGATTGAACTCCCCAAAGAGCTCTTTGAAAAGCCGAAGCTCCTCAAGAGCCTGCTTCTGAACCAGATAGACAAAGGAGAATGTGCCTCCCAACCATGTCAGCAGTAACTGCCAGGAGCCTTCAGGTCTAACGAAAAGGACTACGCTCACACTGAAGACGATCGAGGCAGATGCCAACCACCCGTATTGTCGAAAAATGAAATGTTTCATGCTTGAGGGTACGTCACACAGCAGGGTCAATCAATTGCTAAAAGGAATCGGATAAGGAACATCGACGCATCAACCCCTAGAAGAGTTCCATTTCTGCAACTACCGTGAGTAGGTAGATAAAAAACCAAGACATTAAACCTGCGAAGGTGACCAAGCAAATGGCCATGTTCTTGAAGCCCTTGGTTGGCCTGTACTTGCCGATCACGATACCCATGGCAAGAGAACCACCGCTCCATACCATACGTGTAAGAACAATGAGTTTATACCCTGCAAAAAAAGTCACCATCTCCCAGCCTCTCAAAATGTTGGTATTGAAAACGAGGTTTGTTACCCTCAGCATACTTCTCCGGTCTGACACACCCTCAGGTGAATGGAGCTACTGGGAATGGACGATAGTGGGGACAAAAGTTTCCCCCAGTACCTGTTGAACCAAGGGGTTCCAGGGGCCGTCTTCAAGACCCTCTCCCTCCTTGTGAGACAGAGGTTGAAGGCGGCCTTTTCGATGCTCGATACGGCTACCCCGAGAATGATCTGTAAACCAGCGTGGACGCCTAGAGTAGGGTTGGAAAAATCGCATCCCAGGATTCGTCCCGAAGTTCCATAATTACAGCCAGTTAAGCAGATCTGACCTCTGATCCTCAAAGCTCTGGAATGGAAATTGCTTCCCCTTTTTAGTTGAGGGAAAGAACCCTTTAGCTGCGGAGTTGGAAAATGGTTGGTGATCGGCAAGGGTTCCGAGCATCTCTACTAGGGAAAGACTCATCTCCAGCGGAAAGCCAGAGGATTTGTTTTTTAGGAAGTGGGCAACACTGCAACGCCATAACGGAGGACGACATCCGAATTAAGAAGGATTCCTTGTATATCGATTCTCGTGCCTCGCCACAAAGGGACGGGGGTCCCGAGGACGCGGGTCCCGAGTACGCGAGTCCCGAGGACGCGCGTCCCGAGCAGGATTCCCCGCAAGATCCAAGTTGGTTTTTCGATAAATCCCTCAGACCCGATCAACGCACACCAGAAAATGCAGTGCCTCGAGAAACGATCCTCAAAGAGCAGGATTCTGCAAAAGGTCCAAATTCGTTCTTCGATCA
>JAZFTY010000267.1:0-3115 GCA_036446935.1 Acidobacteriota bacterium
CCGGTTTCCACAGCATCATCGGCGCTTGATTTCCCTCCCAGTGCGAAAACCTCCAAGCAAGCCAATCTTGTTTCGATGGAGTCGATGTCCTCGCCTTCACTGCGAGCGATGTCGGCAATCGAGCGGAAAATGATGGTGGTAGATATGGGCAGTTCGACCAGCAACCCGGGCAAACCAAAAGCCCCTCCCGTGGCCCCTGCCGTGATAGCAGCCAGCGCGTGGAAGCGGTCCTTAGGGGGACCGCTGGCCTTCCCCAGTGATTTCACCGCCACTTCAAGGGACTTGTGCAAAGAGCTGTTGACCACCTCGTGGATCGTATCCGACCAGCTCTCCGGCAACAGACCAAAGCCCTTTTCAATCGGCGCTCCCACCTTATCCGTCAATCTGGCGGCCAGGCTGGGCCTCTCAAGCAACTGCTTGGCGAAGCGGAGGTCGTCAAGGTGTTGTCTGGAAATCTGCATGTTCCGCCTAATGTCCCTGGCCCGCAGGAGCCAACGAGAGCCGTCGGAGCCGTGGGCTTCAGCCCACGGGCCCTCTGACTCGATCTTAAACCCGCACAAGAATTGGAGCAAGACTTACCGGATTGTGTCCAGCACTTCGATCCTGATTTCCTTCTCCCTTAATATAACCGCTAGTACCCTGTCTTTGCCCGGACTATGCATAAATTCTCTACTGCAGCCACGAAATCATCCGGCGTGCGTTGCGCAACGCCTGTGTTGCACGACCCGCAAGCGGGTACCCCCGGCCTCCTCAACGTACTGCAGAGAGTACGTTTGCGGGGGCCTTCCGTCGCGCGTGGCGCAACGCACTCAGGTCGGCACGTCGCTTCGTGACGAGAACCTATGCATAATCCGGGCTAGTGGAAAGGGACAGGTTACCGGTTGGGCCTGGAGTCCGAGTTCCTTAATTCTATGGCCTGTTTCACCAACTCCAGAAACTCCCCACGATAGCCATGGGGATCGCTGCCCTTCCCCTCTTGGGCCAGTTCCAGGACAGCAGCCAGGGTTCCATTCCCTTGGTAGGGAGATTGGCGAAGGATCATACCAAAAGAAGCCACTGCAGCCGCAAATTTGAAGTCCTGCGAAGCCTGGCTGTAGGCCTTACCACCGTCTCGAACGGGAAACTCCAGGAGTCGACTGGTTTCCCCATCGGGTTGTTTGTAGCGGAGCTTAAGCGTCAGCAGTTCGCCGCTTTGAGCCACATCGGTCGTACCCATCGGCGTTTGATACTTGAGGGGATCGACGCCCGGAATTTGCAGTCCCTTTCCTGCGGGTACGATTTCATAGAGTGCGGTGACAGTATGGCCGGCCCCAATCTCACCGGCGTCCTTGGTGTCGTCATTAAAGTCTTCCTTGCGTAGAAGCCGATTCTCATATCCGATCAGCCGGTAAGCGCTGACCTGAAGCGGATTAAACTCGATCTGGATCTTGACGTCCTTGGCAATGGTGACCAAAGTCGCATTGATCTCGTCGACCAGGACCTTGCGGGCCTCATTAATGGTATCGATGTAGGCGTAGTTGCCGTTGCCCATATCGGCCAGCTTTTCCAGGGTCGAGTCCTTGTAATTGCCCATTCCGAAACCGAGTACGGTCAGAAAAACTCCACTCTTGGCGTTGTCTTCGATCAGCCGGGTCAGGTCTCCCTGATTGGTGGTGCCCACATTAAAGTCGCCATCAGTGGCCAGAATCACTCTGTTGACTCCCCCTGTGATGAAGTTAGAGACGGCGGTCTGGTAGGCAAGCCGAATCCCGGATCCTCCATTGGTGGATCCTCCCGCTCGCAAATTTTCCAGAGCTGCCAGGATTTTCCCTTTTTGATCGGAGGAAGTGGAGGGCAGAACCAGACCCGAGGCACCCGCATAGACCACAATGGCCACTCGATCCTTCTCGCCCAACCGATCCACCAGCAGACGCATCGCATTCTTGAGCAAGGGAAGTTTGTTCGCAGGCTGCATCGATCCGGAGACGTCCAGCAGAAAGACCAGGTTACTGGAGGGCCGCTGCTCCATTCCCAGCTCCTGGCCCTTGAGCCCGATGCGAACCAATCGGTGCTCCAATGCCCAGGGCGCCTGGGCCACTTCCACACTGGCCGAAAAGGGGCCTTCTTCCGAGGGAACAGGGTAGTTGTAGGAGAAGTAGTTCAACATCTCTTCAATGCGAACCGCATCCTTTGGAGGAAGCGTACCCCCTTGCAGGAAGCGACGAACAACGGCATAGGAAGCCGTATCCACATCGATGGAGAAGGTGGAAAGGGGATTCTGGGTGGCTTGCAGAAATTGATTGTCCTCAATTCGATCGTAAGCCTCGGTGTTGAATTCGGGCGCAGGAATATCGAGCGGCCTGGCCTCTGCCACAACCGCCGGAGTTGCCGCCTCTCTGTTCGGTAGCTTGGAAGAACTGTCAAAATAGGACCCGGCACCGCGCTCGGAAGGAGCCGGTGTGTCGCCTCGACTCCGCCCCACCTGGGCAACCTCTCTGAGCTCTCCTCCCACCATCCCCGCAGCAGGTGCACTGGCCGCAGGCTGGGATTCGGACTCGGTCTTTCTCAGCTTGCTGGCTGTCGCAGGCTCCTCCATTTGGGCAACCATTTCTGAGTCTTCGTTTCTCACCAGGGCACCGGTTTGCTCGGCCTGGTATCGGCGATTCCCAAAATCCGCGTTGGGATCGGCTTCTTCAGCCAATCGCTCATCCGAGGTGCTCGAGAGCGAGGAGAGGGCATTCACCTCTTGGCGGTAAAGCTGAGTCACAGTGTTCCTATCTGATTTGGATTGCAGGAGATTCGGAGTCAGAACCGCGGCAAAAATCAGACAGGCAGCCGCAGCCAGCGCTCCACCGAAAGCCCATTTGCCCACATGTAAGGAGAAGAAGCCCCCAGGCCCTTCGAGTTCGCTCTCAATCCTCTGCTGATGCTTTGGCGCCAGACCGGGGGAGGGCTCTTTTTGCAGCTCTTCGGTCATCAGTTCAGCCGTTTGGCGAATCTGAGCCACTATTTGGGTCAGCTCTTCAGAACCATCCAAGGCCCTTTCGATTTCAATACGCTCATCCTCACTCTCCAGCTCGCCTAAGGCATAGGCTGTTAATCTCGGATCTTTAGGATCGATATTCATTTGACCCTC
>JAZFTY010000268.1:0-2118 GCA_036446935.1 Acidobacteriota bacterium
ACCTTCATGGTTCGAAATCCGGACTTACAGACTATCCAAAAAAGGCGCTTTCCACAAGAAATGTGGAAACGTTGTGAAAACGTTGGGCAGCAGGCAGCGTGGTGAAGTCTTTTAGCGTCTTGCACGCAAAGAGTGCATTTCTAGAGCTTTCCGGGGGATCCTCACGGATGCTAGGACTGAGGCCTGCTCATGGGTTACTATGGCCCGCGTTATGGCGGTTACTCTAGAGAAGATCTATCAGGCTGCCGATGCCATTGCCGGCCGGGTGGTGAAGACCCCCTGCAGAAGATCCAGGACGCTTTCCTCAATTACGGGAGCCGATGTGCGGCTCAAGTTTGAGAATCGACAATTCACGGCTTCCTTCAAGGACCGGGGTGCCCTGGTCAAGCTTCTGGGACTCACCTCCAAGCAACGGAAAAAAGGAGTCATTGCCATGTCGGCCGGCAACCATGCCCAGTCCGTCGCCTATTATGCTCAGCAGTTGGGGATTCTCGCCACCGTGGTCATGCCCCGCTATACCCCCAACGTCAAGGTGGAGAATACGCGGCAACTCGGGGCCGAGGTGATCCTTCACGGCACGGGTTTGAATGAGGCTCGTGCCCACACCCAGGAACTTGCCCGCGACAGGGGCCTGGAGTTCGTTCATCCTTATGATGATGAGCAGATTATTGCTGGACAGGGAACCGTCGCCCTGGAGATGCTGGAGGCTTTCTCGGATCTGGAGGTGCTTTTGGTTCCGGTGGGTGGGGGTGGTCTCATTGCGGGTATGGCCATTGCGGCAAAAGGAATTCGGCCCTCCATCGAGGTCCTCGGGGTGCAAACGGAACGCTTTCCGTCCATGGCTCAGGCTTTGGAAGGAACTCCAATTCAGTGTGGGAGCAGTACCATTGCAGAGGGAATTGCCGTAGAAGAGCCGGGCCGCCACACCCTGCCTGTGGTCAAGGAGTTAGTGGATGGCATCCTGCTGGTCGAGGAAAGTACTATCGAGGCTTCGGTTCTTTTTCTGGTCGAAGTCGAGAAAACGATCGTGGAAGGGGCAGGAGCCGTTGGTCTGGCAGCGTTGCTCGAGAATCGAGACAGGTTCCGGGATCGAAAAGTTGGGTTGATCCTCTCCGGGGGCAACATTGACCTGTTGGCACTATCTTCCATCATCCAGCGCGGTCTGGCTCGCTCCGGTCGCCTGGTACGACTCCGCGTCGGTATTCCGGACGTTCCAGGAGCACTGGCGGAGGCCAGCCGAGTCATCGGTGAGGCCAATGCCAATATCATCGAAGTCCGTCATCAGCGCGCATTCACGAATCTTTCCCTACGCGTAGCCGAGGTGGAGTTCGTGCTCCAGGCCCTGGGGATGGACCATATTAAACAGATCCTGGAGGGTCTGGAGAATGCTCACTATGAGGCCTCCGTCCTGGATGCCCCCGCCAGTGATTCACCTTCTTCTGAGTGAAACATCCAAGTATGGGGAATCAGTCCGATAGCGCTCTGTGAGGGAGTGTAGCGCTGAATGATGGCATTTTTGGCTATAATGGAAAGGTGACTTGAGTATCGAAACAATTTCCATTTACCCAGGAGTTGACCAGCCATGGCACAACAACAAAGAGAACCGGTTGCGGCCCCGCCACCCGAAGAGGATCTAAATCCTTACCACATCGCTCAGGCACAGTTTGACAGGGCTGCCCGCTACCTTCCCGACCTTAGGCCCGGCTTGGGAATGTTTCTGAAAAAGCCCAAAAGGTTGGTCACCGTCGAGTTTCCTATTCAGACCGAGGATGGGACGGTCAGGAACTTCATCGGATTTCGAGCTCTGCACAGCCGCAGTCGAGGGGCCGGGAAAGGAGGGTTGCGCTATCATCCCGATGTTACCGCCGATGAGGTGCGGGCTCTGGCCTCGTGGATGACCTGGAAGTGTGCTGTCGCTGACTTACCCTATGGCGGTGCCAAAGGAGGCATCGTCTGTGATCCCAAGACACTGACCACCAATGACCTGCGCAGGATTACGCGGCGCTATATTGCCGAGCTCGGCGATAACATCGGTCCCCACACCGATATCCTGGCTCCTGACGTCAATACCAACGCTGAGACCATGGCCTGGATCTACGACACCTATGAGATGATGCA
>JAZFTY010000269.1:0-3099 GCA_036446935.1 Acidobacteriota bacterium
GAGTCCCCCCAAAGGACAGAGTCTCCCCAAAGAACGGAGTCCCCCCAAAGCACGGAGTCTCCCCAAAGGACAGAGTCTCCCCAAAGAACGGAGTCTCCCCAAAGAACGGAGTCTCCCCAAAGAACGGAGTCTCCCCAAAGAACGGAGTCCCCCCAAAGGACAGAGTCCGTGTTGCTAGATCCGGAAGCCTCGAGATCGCTTCCTTTTTGCCAGGGACTCAAAACGATCTGATCTCCATAAACGAAGGCCCCGCCCGCCGCCACTGCTTCACCGTAGAGAAACCATTGGGGAGAAACCGCAGTTGTCAGTTGGTGAGTCTCCATGTCGATGGCTTCGGCCAGTCGCACAGCTGTGAAGGCATTTACCAATCCGTTGCCCTGTTCCAGCGCGTGGGGCTGCTGCAGTTTGATGGCACTGGTGAGGAGAATCAGCTTGATGATGTTGGGAGTCAGATCGGGATTGGCCTCCAGCATCAGTGCGATGGTTCCGGTCACGAAGGGCGTGGCCATGCTGGATCCACTCAGAGTGATGTAATGCTCATCAATCTGGAGTTCCGGTTGACCCTGGGAAATATTGCTTCCGCTGGCGAGCAGGGAGGGAATCTTATTGCCCGGAGCAGCAAGATCGGGTTTGAAGAGACCATCCAGATAGGTAGGTCCACGCGAGCCATAAGTCGTGGCGATGTCATCGCTATGGGTGGCCGTTCCCCCCGTTTTCATGGGATAGACCGTAATCACGGAGGGGTCATTGGCGGGGCTGTTGATGGCGCCCCAGATCTCCGGGTATTCCGAAGCCTTCCCCAGATTTCCACTTGAAGCCACCGTGACCACTCCCGATTCCACCAGTTGCCGGACGGCCTGGTTCAGTGGGTCGGTCGTGTAGGATTCCAGGGGAGGATGGCCGACCGAAAAGTTGGCCACTCGAATATCATAGAGGTCCTTGTTTTCAATGACCCACGCAATCGCCTGGATCAGGTTGCTGGTGAGCCCGCTACCGTCGTCTCCCACCACTTTGAGGTCCACAAAGCTGACCCCAGGTGCCGGGCCTGCATAAGCTCCTTCTGATTCCTGTCCGGTTCCACCAACGATTCCCGCAACCGCAGTTCCATGGCCATATTGATCCAAGTGGCCCTCTGAGAGAACGGCTGTTCCCGAGGTTAAGTCGACGGCGGCAAGAATGCGCGAAGGGTCGAGATCCGGATGGCGGCTGATCCCCGAATCGAAAACAGCCACCGTAACGCCTTTTCCTGTGTAACCCTTCAGTTGATCAACTCCGATGGCTGCCAGGAAGGGGTTCCGATTCTCTTGGTTGGGCTCGGTCCGATGGCTCGATGCAAGGTCGCCGCCGGGTGCATCCATTGTGACCGGTTCCACGACACGGATGGGAGTATCAAGCGTGACGTACTCTATGGCCCCGGATTCCAGCAGGAGCTTGATCTGAGCAGCCGGTAAACGGGTCATGTAGCTGTTGATTAATGGGAGTGCCTTGTTGTTACCTTTTGAGAACTCATTACCTTCCAGCTCGGCGATCTGCGCCCAGAAGTCCGGATTGACCCTCACGATAATGGGGATTTCGTGGTCCAGTTGTGGATTGGACAGGAGAAGGGAAATCTGATCTCTGAGAGCAGGAGAGAGCTTATGGCTCAAGGAAGCGAGAAGATCCTGAGATTGGACACCGTCGAGTCCCGCCGAAGGGGGAAATTCCGGCTGGAGAGATGTGTCCTGGCTGGCGACGGGTGCGGTCTTCAAAACGACCGAATTCGTTCCAGCGGTTGTGGTGGATGGATTCGACTGCCAGGTAGAAACGAGAAGGATCACTGCGAGGGAAAGGCTGAGAAGAACCCACCGTCCTGATCGGTCTTGTATTTGCCTCATATGAACACCTCCGGTTGCCCAAAAACAAATAACCGAGCTACCAACGGTTGATTGACCTTATTCGCCAGGAAAATCCGGCTAAGGTGTAGTCTCGAAACTTTTATACCGAAGGTAGTGTTTTTGGTTTTGCCTCAACCGTTTATAGAGTATAATCCAACAAAATGTCAACTAATTTTTAGCAATATTAAAGAATAAATTCGCTCACAGCAATTGTTCATATTAATATGTTCTACTTTCTGAGTTCAACCCTATTGGCTTGGATAGTGTCTTATAGCACTTAAAGTACAAGTTCATAAGAAATACAATTGGATTTAAGGGGTATTCATGAGAGGTAAAGATGGCAGCCGACCCGCTTGAGCCTGTTTCGATAGACGCTGTCTTTCAGAACCTTAGAGATCGGCTGGAGGCCTTTGAAGCCGCCTTTAGACAGGGTCCGGTAGGTGCTCAGCAGGTCGTCGATCTCTGGGAAAAATCACTGGAGTTAAAGATTGAATCCGAGGAGTTCTACCAGTTTCTACTTCACTACCGGACTATTCTGAACGGACTCTTGTGGGCTCACTACCCGGAGGAGTACAGAGAAAAGGTTTATCCCCGTCTTCAGGGTGGCGGATCCTCAGAAAGCAATTTTCTCGAGGCGGATGCGCCGAAGCGACAGCCCAAAATGATGCTCGTGGTTGCTGAAGAGGTATTCTCCTCCCGGGAGAATGAGCCTCTCTCCATCGTTGACCTGATCGAGGCAATGAAAGCCAGAGGTGTGCACTTCACAGCCAAAGACCCGGCCAAATCGTTGGCCCAGGCCATGAAGAATTCCGGAAGGTTCGAAACAGCGCGACGGGGAATGTACCGGGTGAAGAAACCGTAAAGCCAGGGGACGAGACACTTAGTTTGACTTACCTCCCGCACTCCTTTCTAATAGATTCCAACTCTTCATCAAAACAATAGGGGAGGGAAACTTCGTGCCTTATCAGGTCCTTCATTCTCTCGAATCGGGACCCAACGTCCGTGTGTATCTTGTGGCGGATCGCCGGAAGTCCGGTGTGTCAAAAGTCTTGACCCTTCTCCCGGTTGACCTGTCCCAGGAATTCCAGAGACTGGAATTTGAAGCGCTTTTCACCTGGCGAAAATCCCTCGATCACCCCCTCCTGGTTCCTGTTTATGATTTCGCCTTCAGGGGAAGACGAGTCGGTCTTGTATCAGAACTTGTGGAGGGTGATCCTGTTTCGAA
>JAZFTY010000270.1:0-4500 GCA_036446935.1 Acidobacteriota bacterium
CAATGATAGAGAAATCCTCGTCGCCTTCTGGGCGGCCGAGTCGTGTGTCACGCACACAAGGTGGGCGAAGGTTGTCATTAACCTAGGCTCTGCCCCAGCCACCCTGGTGATCAGTTAGCCCACCAGTTTTCGGCAAGAACGAGTGCTTTCGCACGAATCGGCGCCAGCGTCTCGGATGTTTCGGTGCGGTCGGCGACTTCCCACGGGAAGATCTGGACACCGCCCGAAGCGCTGATCAGCCAGTTGCGTCCCCGTTTGATGAAGCTGACCTGCGACGCAACCTGTCGCGGTGCGTAGAAGATTTCGGTTGCCTCATCGGACATCATGTGCGGCAATTCGAGCCCCGCCCTTTGTAGAAGCCCTTCCTTCTCGAGCAGTGCTGCGACAACCGCCAGATCCATGATGTTTCGCAGCTGAGCAAAGACAGAGTCTCGGTCCGCCAACTCTTCGTACTTGCCCCCCAACACATAGGGTTTGATCCTCCAGCGAAGACCCTGGCTCGCCTCTTCCAGTCCCGACAACAGACCGGCCTGGGAAACCTCCTCAAATTTGAAGTCCCGGCTATAGGTGTTCCAGTAGGCTGCCTCATTTTTTCGACGAATGAGCCGTTCTATCTCCAGTCCCCACTCCCCCTGTGGGCCCATACGCAGGGACTTGAAGGGTATCATCACCTCTACCGTCCAGCCCTCTTCACTCCGATTGGCCTCAGCCTCCCACTTTTCATCCCAGGAAACATTGATATCGAGTCCTTCTTCGGTTAACAGAGCATCGAACTGGGTCCCCAGTGAATTGGTTCGAAAGAGGAAGGCGTTTCGACGATCGTGGAAAGTGTCCAGGAGCACGGCCACGCTGTCGTCTTTGGTAAGATCCTGGTCGCGGCGCCGCTCGGTGGCTATGATTGCAGCAGGCTGTGAATCGTCGCAGCGAAACCCAAAGTAGATGGCATCTTTCGTGTAAACGATGCGAATGGTGGTGTACTCGCTGGCAGGTGCTCCCTCCTGCGGGTCTCTTTGTTGAAGATCGGACAAGGGAGCCGATAGCTCCCAAACCGGATCATCCAGCACTCCATCGACTGTCGGGCCCGTCTCCACGAATATCGCCACACTCTGCTTCTGGACTCTCGACCCGGTCTGAGCCCAGAGGGGAAGAAGGAAACCGAAAAACAGCACAACAGCAAGCGTTCTGGGCAACAATTTCTGTCTCATCTTTGTTAGCACGCTGGGATTCTACCAGACCGGCCGGCCGGATGACCAACTGACCACCTGACCACCTGACCACCTGTGCCCCACACAACCGCACGACTGCACAACAGCACGAAGGCACGAGCGAGCGAAGCCCGCGTAGCCCGCTTGTCTCTGCGCGCGGGGCACGCTATAATTCCGCTTTTCTAAGGAGGCGATTTCGTGCTGGCAGACAGAATTCTTGCAGTCCAACGGTCCCCTTTTTACAGCATCATGGAGTTGGCAGCCACAAGAAAGGACTGTATCTATCTCCAGCTCGGAGAACCGGACTTCGTCACCCCCAGTCACATCGCAGAGGCGGCCAAGAAGGCTCTGGATGAAGGCCACACTCACTATGGACCCGATCGGGGTCACCCGGAACTGCGTCAGGCCATTGCTGAGAAGATCCAAAGGGAATATGGCGCTACCTATAATCCAGACGAAGAGCTTTTAGTGACGGCGGGAGGCCAGGCAGCCCTGCATGTTGCCGTCATGGCTCTGGCCAATCCGGGAGACGAAATTATTGTCCTTCTCCCCCATTACCCCCCTTATTTGGGTAATGCCCATCTGGCCGGGGCCAAAGCCGTATTCGTCAAGTTGAAGAGCGAAGAAGGTTTTATTCCCGACCCAGCTGAGATCGAGAAGGTCATCACTCCCAAGAGCAAGATCCTCATCGTGCTGACCCCCAACAATCCTACCGGGAGCGTCTACCCTAAAGAAACCCTGAAAGCTATCCTGGAGTTGGCCATAGAGCACAACATCACCTTGATCTCCGATGAGGTCTACGAACACCTGGTCTTCGACGGGGTGAGGCATGAAAGTCTCCTTTCCCTTCCCGATGCCAAGGACCACGTGGTTCAGGTCAACAGTTTCTCCAAGACTTACGCCATGACCGGATTGAGGGTAGGATACCTGGCGGCCTCCAGCGATAAGCTGATCCAATTCTTGAAGTATCACCACACCATCAATATCAGTGCCAACGTTCCTTCGCAGATGGCTTGCATCACCGCACTGAACGGTCCTCAGGATTGTGTGGAGGAAATGCGACAGGCCTACCTGGAAAGGCGGGACCTGTTAGTGGAAGGACTCAACGACATCCCCGGAATTCACTGTGAGTCTCCGAAAGGGACGTTCTTTGCCTTCGCCGATATTCGGGAGCTTGGGGTTCCCTCCCTGGAGTTCGCTCAATACCTGGTGAAAGAAGCGGGCGTGGTGCTCACCAACGGAAGCGGATTCGACTATGAAGGCTTCATCCGGCTTTCCTATGCCGTCGACACTGAGACTATCCGAGAAGCCATGGAGCGGATGAAAAAGGCAGTCGCAGAAATGCCCGCCAGCCTGAAAGCTTAACCGGCCGGAGGCCGGAAATTCAAAATCCTAAATCCCAAATCCCAAACAAATTCCAAATTCAAAATTCAAAACAAATTTAAGATTCCAAATCTGGAACCTGTGAACCCGCGCGGAGCGCGCTCATTGGAGCACGATTCGGGTATCCAGTGCCAGTGCTCCTTCTGCGTTGACCAGCACCGGGTTCAGATCCACTGAACCCACTTCAGGATTTTCCGTTCCCAGGGCACAAACCGCAAGAATCACCTTTTTGAGGGCATCCATGTCCGCCTTGGGCTTCCCTCGGAAGCCACCCAGCAGCTTATATCCTTTGACTTCCCTCAACATGTCTTCGACCTCTTCTTCTCCGACAGGGCACAGTCGAAAAGTGACGTCCTGATAAACCTCAACAAAGATACCGCCAATCCCGAACATGACGACGGGTCCGAAAACCTCATCTCTTTTCAGGCCCACGATGGTCTCCACGCCCTCACCCGCCATTTTTGCGATCACCTGTCCTATGATCTGGGCCTCCGGGCTGTGTTGTTTTACACTCTCCACGATCGCATCATAGGCGTCCACCAGCTGCTCCCGGGCCTGAATCCCGACCCGAACTCCGCCCACATCCGACTTGTGGAGGACCTGGGGTGATACCACCTTCATGACCACGGGATAACCCAGTTTTTCGGCGATGGAGATGGCTTCCTCTCGGTTTGCAGCCAGGTCGGCCTCGGGCAAGGGGAGCTGGTAACTCAGACACACCTCTGCAGCCTCATGTTCCAGAAGAAAACCTCGGTTCTCCTCCCGGGCAAGATGGTAATACTTCAAAAAAACTTCTCTACCGCTCATCGATCCTCACCTTCATCCTCAATGCGTGATTGATATGGAGGCTGCATATTAACTCTTCCTTGCTTCCAGGGAAATGGGTAGTCGGTTCCTTCACTTCCCCGGTATAATGCCCGGACCATGAAAACAGACACAAGCGCTATCACGCTATCTTTTGATCTCACTTCTTCGGCCGGATCCGAGAGGGCCCAGTTTAGCATCGGCGAAGCCGTCATCGCCGGTTGGACGGGCCGGGATGCAGAGGCCGTGGAGAAGCACATCCGTGAGCTTGAAAAACTTGGAATTCAACGCCCAGCTTCCACTCCCATCTTCTACCGGGTGGCGGCCGCCCGCCTCACCACTGCCGGCCAGATTCAGGTGGTGGGGGAGGAGTCCAGTGGTGAAGTGGAGGTGATCCTGGTCCAGCAATCGGGCCGGCTCTGGATAGGGGTCGGATCGGACCACACCGATCGCGAAGTTGAGACCTACGGAGTGACAGTTTCCAAGCAAGTTTGCGACAAGCCTGTGGCCCCGGTCCTTTGGCCCTACGATGAGGTTGCGGAACATTGGGACCAGATGATTCTTCGCTCATTCGCCGGAAACAAAAGAGAGCTGTATCAAGAGGGACCGGTGGCCAAAATGCTTCCACCCACGGATCTGATTTCACGCTACACCGACAGCGACAGCCTTCCCGACGGCACCCTGATGTTCGGGGGCACCCTGGCCACTCTGGGTGAGATTCAACCCTCCGAGAGGTTCGAGCTGGAACTGGTGGACCCCGTCCTCGATCGACGGATCACCCACGGTTACGACATCCGCACGCTCCCCATCTTAGGTTGAGCTAGCCCGAGTAATAGGCGGGGTTCACACGGGATCGAAGTAATGGATCTCGTAGAGGAGACAGCCGTCCACAGACTTGAAGGGACCGTGGAAGGCTCCAGGAGGGCGGCAGGCGTAGGTGTTGGGACTGAAGGTCTCACCACCCTCACCTTGCTCGTCGTTGCCTACGATCAGTTCTCCGGAGAGGAGATAGACTTCCTCCCAGTACTCGTGAACGAAGGGTGCCGTAGTGTAGACACCGGGAAGGAAGCGCAGAAGCCGGGTCCGGTGGCCCCTTTTATTCTCCTCA
>JAZFTY010000271.1:0-2701 GCA_036446935.1 Acidobacteriota bacterium
CTTACCTCTGGAACAACGATGTTAGCCTGGCCAAGATCGTGGGTGGAAGCTCCCTGCACTGGGCCGGCCAGGCCTTCCTACCTACGCCTGTAGACTATCTTCACTGGCAACAGGAGACGGGTGTGGATTGGACCCGGGACAACCTGCTTCCTGCCGTCAATGAGATCCGTCGGGAATTCAATGTTCATCCCATGCCGGAGGACGTCAATACCCCGGGCAATAGGCTTTTCTTTGATGTGGCCAGCAAGCTGGGATATGCCCCCGAGAGAACCGTGGTGGCTAGGCGCAACTGTGTTTATTGTGGCTTTTGCGTTCCTCCCATGATGTGTAAGTACGATTCACGTGCCAGCACTCTGTGGACCTACATTCCACGGGCGGAAAGAGCGGGAGTTGAGATTCTTGCCGACACCTTTGTGGAAAAGATCCTGATTGAGACAACAGGGGGAGGGGGCATTGCCCGAGGGCTGGTGTGCCGGACGGAAGGTTCAAACTACCAGATTTCAGCCGACAAGATTCTGGTGTGCGGCGGCTATGTGAATACGCCTTTGTTGCTGATGCGCTCCGGCTACGGTCCCGACCAATGGCGAGGCAATCCCATCGTGGTGGAGAATCCCAATATCGGAAAACATATCGATGGACACCCCTTCGGTCCCGCGGTGAGTGCCTCGTTTGATGAGCCACTCGGAGACGGAGACTTGGGCAGTATTGTGGGATATCACATCATTGATGATATCCGATCGGATGGAGAAGGAAGGCTTCTCATTCATGGTAATTTTGGAGTCAGCGGCTTGCCCAGCCGGGATGCCCGGCACCCTATGGCCCCTCCCTTTGGCCGTGAGCACAAGCGGTTTATGAGAGAACAGGGCATTCTTCGCACCGGCTCCCTGCGCCTTAGGGTGACCAAGGCCTCAGGACGCTGGGCCATGGACCCCGATGGAAAACTGCTTTACGGCGGGGACCACACTCTGACCTTGAGACGATTTCGGGAAGGAGCAGAAAAGGCCCGGGAGATTCTGGAGAGGATGGGGGCTAGAAGGATCACTCCCCCTGCTGAAGTGAAGATGACTCCTCAAACTCGAGGGGAGCATCGGGTGGGTTCCTGTCGAGCCGGGCGGGATCCGGAAACCTCCGTGGTCAATCCTTATTTCGAATCACACGATGTCGAGAATTTGCTCATTTGTGACGGGAGCGTAATCCCCCGTGTGCCCTCCGGGCCTTCAGGAACTCCGCAGGCCGCGGTGACCGTCTTCGCTGCCGATCGCATCATCGAACGACACTTCAGCCGATAACCCGACTCGCCGGGCTTATTCATAGGTTTTCTGTGAGAAGGAGCCCTGTTCCAGGAAGTGAACCACCTCCTGAGCCACCTGGCTACTGTTCATGATGAAGGTATGTGTGTTGGGCACCACCAGGAAGTCGGCCATCCCTTTCAGCTGGGCACTCTCCACCGAAACCTTTCCGTCGTCCACTCCCGTCACCAGCCAGGAGGTCAGTGGATTGAGGCTTTGACTGCCGGTGATGATTCCCACTTCAAAGTCGGCCGGGCCCAGTCGGTTGGGAAGGTTGGAGGGATCGGTGCCCAGTTCCAGCCCTGCCGGCCCTGTGGCCCACTGGAAGAGTGGATTATCGCGAAGTTCGTCGACCAGTTGGCTCCCTTGATTCGGGGGGCTGAGCATTACCACTCGGCCCAGGTTGTGGGGGCGCTTCTGGGAAATGTAGGCCCGAACCAGGATTCCCCCCAGCGAGTGGGTGACAAAGTGCAGAGGCTCTTCGCTACCGAGACAGCACTTCTCGAGCTCGCCGTCGAGCAACTCAACCAGCTGATCGATAGTCTCTTCCGTCGAGGGGTAATCGAGATTGTGGACTTCGAACCCGGCCTGGGTGAGTCGGTTCGCCAGCAGCCACATCGACATGGACGAGCGCCCCAGGCCGTGAAGGACTACAACCTGGCCGAGAGGCTCCGCACCTACTTGCAGGATTGAGGTGAAGCTCATCGCAGCAACCAGAAGCGCGACCTTGAAGAAATGCCGACCCATCGTTGACACTATAGCTTACACGTCCGGAATGTGGGAGGCCCCTCGGGTGCCGAATCCGAAAATCCGGGGCTGTTCTGTGGTCGTTCGGTACGTAGGGGTCAGCCGGTGGCTGACCCGAACCGACCAAGTTGGCGCAATCTAACCCCTGTGGCTCGAGCGGTTGCAATCCTGACTGTTCGGGCGAGCCACCGGCTCGCCCCTACGACCTCTGACTTCTGTTGCCTTCAAGGCCGTAACCCTCTAAGATCGAGACAACCAAAGGCCACAAAGGGGCTGAAACACCCCGAGGAGGTAACATGAACAAAACGATGCATGCCTGTGCCATTGCTGCCATTGTGGCGATCGGCTTCATGATCGGTGTCCCCTACACAGGAGCGCAGGGCGACAACACCCAGGCACCGGACGTCATCTTCGTCAACGGCAAGATTGCGACGGTCAACCCGGGCTTCGACATTGTCGAGGCTTTGGCGGTGAAAGAGGGAAGGATCACTGCCGTGGGGAGAAGCGAGCAGATCAGACGCCTTGCCTCCCCTGAGACTCGGGTGGTCGATCTTGGCGGGAAGACCGTTCTTCCAGGATTTAATGACAACCATATTCATATGGGCACCGGTGCCGGTGGAAGTGGCTCAGGAGAGAACTGGAGGGGCAAGATTGACTCTCTGGAC
>JAZFTY010000272.1:0-6429 GCA_036446935.1 Acidobacteriota bacterium
CTGAGCAGTGGCCTCGCGAACCGCCTCCGTGGTTCGTGCACTCCCGTCCAGTTGTACGACCTGACTCTCACCGATGTGAACCTCCGTGCGCGGCACCCTTCCCGTGAAAAAGTTAGAGGTGACGATGATTCCCTCCACACCTCGGCCCTTGGGGACCACACGGAAACGAACGTTGCCGGGAAATATAGACCAGTTCCTATAAAAAGGACTTTTCTTCACTTCGTAATCGTAGATGAGACTGGTTCCCTGGTTGTTGGAAAGAATGATAGTCTGCTCCGCCCGTAGCTCCTCCTCGACTTTACTTCCAATGAGCTCCAGCAGTTCAGGAGGGTAGGTGGCCCATTTTGAGGCCAGCAATTCCGGAATGGCGACCACTCCTACCCAACGGGTGTGAATGCTTTCCAGCCAGGAGTCCAGGTCTTGACCCTCTACGGTCAGATAGGGGAGATGAAAATAGGCGGGTGATAGAACATAATCGGCCTCTTCGATGGCCTCTCTCAAGTCGGATGAAAAGCTGCGCCCCACGGCCTGCTTCAACAGGGCAATAGGTTCCACTTCTCCCTCAGGCACCGCTACGCTGATGGTTGTCACCTGAGCCCCGGTTTCTGCAAGGGCAGCTTCCAGTCCTTCCAGAATCAGTCCGGGCACCGAATCGTCGTTGACGATGAGAACCTTTTCATCCCTGCGAATTTTAGCCACATCCTGGATGAGGATTTCAAGGGCCGGCAAAAGGGGATCGACCTGGGTGATGGAGTCGATCTTCGGCATTCTGGGTTCCGGAAGGGTTCCCGGTAGAACCGTGCACTGGACCACCAGCAGCTCCCTTCCTCCCATGGCTTCCGCCAGTTGGAGGACCTCCGGGTCCTTCAGCGCCGCCGGGTAGCCCTCCCGAAGCACCTCCTCGCCGTCTGCCCAAACGGAAGGAAAATAGACCTGAAAGAAGAAGGACTGGGAACGATCATCGCCCCAAAAACCGAGACGCATGGCACCCACTCTACCGGCGCTAGCCAGCTGATTGTGAAGGGCGGCGGAACCGGTTAAAGGCCGGGGAAGGCGAACCGACTTGGGATGAAGGGACCAATCGAGGGTTTGCAACTGGAAGGACTCAGGGTTCCGTGATTTCAGCAGTTCTCCAATTTCCCCGCCTCCCTGAAGCGAGACGATGCGACCTGCTTCGATGTCCATACGCAGGAGAGGCATAAACCCGGTTGAAACACCGTGAGTGACAACCGATCCCTTCAGGTCCTGGTCCGGGGTCACCTGCACCGTGGCGTTATAGGGAAAGGGGAGAGAGAGTGTGTGTGCAGAACGGGTGACCGCGACGGGGGTGAAGGTCAGATCGGTGCCCGCAGGGTCAGTGACCCGAATGGTCCTGGCACGACGGAGTCGCAAAGATATTTTTTCCGCCAGCAGGTCAATAATCTCGGGCGGATAAAGAGCTCCAGGCGCCGCCAGTAGTTCGGGAACCGCTGTGACGGAAATAAAGCGGAGCCTGCCGCTCTCGATCTGTCCGGAAATGAGCGGCTCTTTCAAAAATTCGGGATTCAGATAGGCCAGAGCCACAACCACATCGGCTGTTCGCACCTCATCCCACACCGCCTTCGGCCACCAGTTTTTCCAGTGCTGTTCCCGGAGTAAGGTTGCCGTATCTGAAGCGGCCAAAAGAGGAAGGGAGTGCACACGGACCTGAGCCTTTTTCTCGCGGGCAGCCTGCTCAAAAACCTGGGGCAGCAAAGGACTGATGCTGGAGTCTGAGAGGATCAACACCTTTTCCCCCGGAACAACCGAAGCCACCTCACCCATGACCTGCCGGGCTGCTTGCAACAAGGGTTCGGGTCGAAACACCGGCTTCAGGGTGATCGGCTGGAGGTACTCGGGAAGACGATATCCACCGGGCATGATGGGGCGTTGGGCCCACGACATCTCAGGCCCCAACAAGGTCAGGGTGGTGATGACGGAAAGAAGAGTAAGCTTTGCTCTTAAGATCAAAAGAAAATCCCGCACAAGTACCGGAAGCGGGAGGATTTTACAACCTTTTCCTTGCGGGATACAATCCTTTCTCAGGATACAATTCTCTCTAAAGCCAATCTTCAACGCTGGATAGGAGGTAGAGCAATGGGTGATACATTTCCGAAGCTCAAGGCGGCCGCCGTACAGGCGGCACCGGTATTACTCGATCGCGAAGCAACCGTTGCCAAGGCTTGTCGACTGATCGAGGAAGCTGGAGAGGCCGGAGCCCAGGTAATCGGCTTTCCCGAATGCTTCATCCCGGGACATCCCTATTGGTATGACTTCTATTTGGCCAACGATCCAATCTGTAACACTTTCAATCTGGAACTCTTCAAGAATGCCGTGGTCGCCCCAAGTTCCGACACCGAGGCCCTGGGACGAGCGGCACGTCGTGCCAAGGCCTACGTGGTGATGGGGGTCGCAGAAAAGGAAGCGGGAAGTTACGGAACCCTCTACAACACCCAGCTGTTTTTTGGGCCCGATGGCTCTCTACTAGGTCGACATCGAAAGCTGGTGCCTACGATCTGGGAGCGCCTGATTCACACGGGTGGAGATGGGAGTACCTTGGGTACCTATGACACTCCTTTCGGTCGATTGTCCGGATTGATCTGCGGCGAGAACATCAACAGTCTGGCCCGTACCGCCCTCCTGCTGGAAGGTGAAGTGATTCACGTTGCCAGTTGGCCTTCCTTTGGCACCAAGGGTTATGAGCGCCAGTTCCATACCATGGACGTTCGAATGCGCTATTACGCCTTCGAAGGACGTATCTTCGTCCTCTCGGTGTGCTCGGTTTGGAACGAAGAAATGAAAGATGTGCTTCAACTGGACTCCAAGGCGCGTTCCAGCTTCATCGGCGAGGGAGGTCACTCGGGCATCCTCAATCCAATGGGCGACTACATCGTGGGTCCCCAGGACGAAGGGGAAACCATCCTGTACGCTGATCTCGACCTGGAAGAGGTCGCACGAGGCAAGATGGTGCATGACGTCACAGGCCACTACCAGCGCTTCGACGTTTTCTCCCTTGAGGTCAACCGGCAGGCTTACCCCCGGAAGCTGGTTGGACCCCTGGCCCAACAGCAGGCCGTGCCCCTGAGTGCCGACGAGGAGAGCGAAAAAAACGTTCCTCAGGTGGAAGACCCTGATCTTGTCACGAAGTCTTAGGAAAATTTGGGAATTTGGGACGAAATTGGGGACAGTCCCCGAATTCCGAGAATTCTTAGGACAGTCCCCAATTTCTCCTGTCCCAAAATTCCCAAATCTCCTTCATTCACCGGACCGGACATTGCGTTTGTTATACTCAAAGGGTGAATGAGTCTGCGATCCTCCTCACCAATATCGATTCCGTTCCTGGTAAAACCATTGTCGAACACTTTGGATTGGTCCAGGGAACCACCATTCGTGCCAAGCACATCGGCACGGATGCCTTGGCCAGTCTAAAGAATATCGTCGGTGGGGAACTGAAGGGGTACACCAAACTGCTGCAGGAGTCCCGTCAGGAGGCAACCTCCAGGATGATCGAACAGGCCCGCCAGCTGGGAGCAAACGCCATCATCAATATCCGCTTCGCAACCTCCTCGGTCGCCAAAGGAGCAGCAGAGCTTTTCGCCTACGGTACCGCCGTTCGCGTCGAGTAGAAGAGAAAACAGCCGATGCTTGACCTGGCCCTCTTCTTCAGCCTGTTGACGATAGGGTACTTTGCCGGTCGAGTCACGGAGCATCGGCACTACAGATCCATTCTGCTGCGCGAGAAGGCCTCTCTCCGACTGCCCACCGTTACCAGCAACATGCTGCCCGAAGTGGATCAGATCGCAAAGTCGTTTCTGGTCTCCGGAAGCTGTGTAATTTCCATCGACTATTTCAAGCGCGTACTGGCGGGTCTTCGAAATATCATCGGAGGCAGGATAACGGCCTACGAAACGCTGATCGACCGGGCACGCCGCGAGGCCATCCTGAGGATGAAATATGAGGCTCTGGGTAGCTCCATCATCGTCAATACGCGAGTGGAAACGGCCAGCATATTCAGCTCCACCAACCAAAACGGCATTGGAAGCGTTGAGGTCTTTGCCTACGGTACGGCAATCAAGCTGAAAAAGACGCTTTGAAGTACACACCCAAACTCCTCACCAAAAACGTCAATGTTTCCATCACCCATCCGTTGAGAGAGTTTGCAATTCTGACTGCAGGCATTCTCGGAGCCCTGATACTGGTCTACGTCCTGTTGGGCTTTGCCTTGGAATGGGTGGTCGTCCCCCGCCTACCCCAGAGCGTGGAACGATCCCTGGGTGAACTATTTCTAGGGAACTACGCCGTCGAAGACTCACCCGAAAGGCAATACCTTCAGGGCATCCTGGATCGGCTGGTCGAGCATGAGCCCTCACAAACGCTCGATTACCAGATCCATGTCGAGGAGAATCCGATGGTCAATGCGATGGCGCTGCCCGGCGGACACATCGTGCTCTATCAAGGCCTGCTCGATCGAGTGGAATCGGAAAACGAACTGGCTATGATTCTCGGACACGAACTGGGGCACTTCGCCGAGCGCCACCACCTCCAAGGATTGGGGCGGGGACTGGTACTTTTGGTTCTTTCCGCCACCCTATTGGGAGACCAGAGCGGCATTACCCAATTTCTCCAGGACAGTCTGGCCACGGTAGAATCTCGATTCTCCCAGCGACAGGAACAACAGGTCGATGAATTTGGCCTTCATCTCCTTCAGAGAACCTACGATCATGTGGCCGGGGCCACTGATTTTTTCGAAAGGATCCAAAAGGAGGAGCCGGAAGGTCCTCTGTCCTATTTCTTCGCTTCTCATCCGTCGTCGGCCAACCGAGTCGATTTCCTCAACGAGTTGATTGCCAGTGCCCATTACCCCATTGGTGAAAAGACACCGCTGGATTTTCCCGAGTAGCTTCCACTCCAAAATGTAAACCTAGGTTTACAATTTGTCCAAATTCCTCTGGGAATCGCTTAACTCATTGCAATGATGAATTTTATCGGACCATGGCAAGAGTTATTGGGTACTCTTCGACCATCGGACGAGACAAAAGCAGGGGATAAGCAGCTTCCAGAGCCACTCCAGATATTAGTAGTTAAATCAATTAGTTTCAACAGTTTAAAGTTAATTTACGGTGGTTTACCACTTTGGGAACAGGAATTGCTTTATGCAATCACAGTATGTCGCGAAAGTCGCGTTAACCCAAGGTCCAGCACACCGTACCGATCACGCTGGTCGCCTTACAAACGAAAACCCTTAAGAGGGAGGTAACACCTTGCTTAATCACCTAAAATCAGTCTTGTGGTCTGACTAATTCCTCAAGACACACAGGGAATGCGCCCTATCAGCCTTTGTTGACAGGGCGCATGGCCTCTGTACCCCTTTCCCTCCAGATCAGAATTTTCTCAAAGAGCCGCCAGAAACGAAAGGATCCTCTCCTGGGTGTCCCCAGTGTCCTCGTACAGGATCCCATGTCGAGTTGCAGGCACCAAAACCACTTCCTTCTGCCGAGTACCCAGCTTCTTGTAGATGAGTTCGGCGCTTTCCGGATCCACCGTAGGATCGTCAGTCCCCTGAATGAGGATAACCGGACATTGCACATCGGGCAGACGCTCATCCAGTTCCTCCATCATGATGCGCAGCTCGTACAGACCTCGGACGGACTTGTTCCGGTAGTTGATGTGGGGATGCTCCGGTTCGGTAGCTCGAAACGGCATGATGCCTTCAAAGGATGAGGCCCACCGGACCAACCGGTTGGCGGTGTGCACCAGCGGGACAAAGATGATTCTGCGGTCCCGGAACTTCATGGGAGTGGAAATGGCCGCCACCCCAACCAGGCCATCCGGTTGATCAGCGGCAAGGAGAAGGGACAAGCCTCCGCCGGTGGAGAATCCGACCAAGCAGAGACGAGGGGTGAACGCCGACAGAATCGTAAAACCCTCCCGCACCGGCTCCAGCCAGTCCTGCCAACCCCGCTCCCGAAGAGCCCAAGGAGAGGTCCCATGACCCTTGAGTCGAACTCCGATCACCGGATAACCCAGGTTCTGCAGCTTCTCAGCGAAGGGGCGGACTTCAGCGGGCGAGGCTGAGAACCCGTGAACCAGGACGACACCCAGTTCCTTTCCCTGTTCCGGCAGGAACAGGAAAGGCTCCCCGCTTTCCGTAGCTGTCTCCTGCTGGTTGATTTCCTCATAGCGAGGCTTGGAAAAGCGTTGTCTATCCCAGGCATAAGCAACCCGTTGGTCGTCAAAGCGCAGCTTCGCCAGCCTTTTAGGATCAAGCAGAGGAGCTTCTTCAACCGACTGCCTGACCGAGCGGGAGACCCCCGGAATGGGTTCCACCTCGTTGGCATAGACGACCACCAGGTTCTCGATACGGATCTCGTCGAACTCGTTTTCCTTAAGGAGCTTGGCCAGAAAGCGGTA
>JAZFTY010000273.1:0-10792 GCA_036446935.1 Acidobacteriota bacterium
TCGGGTAACTGGTCTGTTGAAGGATACACGTGCTCGACAATGGTCGAGGCAACGGCCTTCGATTGGGGAATATCGAACCGGGAAGTGATGGTCTCCGAAGCCGATGTTTCCGGATGGAAAACGGCACGATAGCTCAGGCCCGGTTGCAAAGGAAATCGGGGCTGGAAAATCAAGATTCTGTCTTCGATTCTATAAGAGCCGAGAATAGGGGGAAGAGCCTCGTCCGGGGAGCCGAAATCGACATAAACGGTAAAGAGCTCTTGCCATTGATCGGTTCCGAAAGCCTGAGTGCTGATCTGCCCGATCTGATCCCAACCCACGACTTTGAAGATCGGATGGGAGCCCTGCTGGTTGTCCAACTGGATGTCGATGGGAAGCCCGGAAACGAAGAGGATAGTGAGGGTGAGGATCCCCACCCCCACAAAGAGTCTCCCGATTGATTTCACCCCGTTCGCCTTACTTAAGGAAGCGCAATCGTTTTGAGATCCAATGAACCACTGTCGGAGCTGACCAGGATCAAAGCGCTGGTTTCATTCAAACGGTCCAGTTGTTGCACACCCTTGAGGTGATCGATGGTCTCATAGGGCACGCCTCGAATATCCGTACGCTCGGTAATGGCCTCGTAGCTGTCGAGACCTTCGGCGCTGATCTTCATGACCCCGCGGCTGCTGTTGTTCATCAGGATGAACTGGGAGCCGTCCTTTTCATAAACGATCATATCCAGAGGACGGTTTCGATTGCCCAGTTCCGCGATGGTGGTGCCCATGACCTTTGCGCCCGCTGTGAGAGAAGAGACAGGGAATTTCACCAGGGGCGTGCAGGTGTATGCCGCCAGGATGTAGGACTCTTCCTCAATTTCATAGGCGACGAAAGTGCGAACCGGAGCGTTGGTTTCGAAACGCCCGTGGGCGCCATGGTAAATCTCAACGCTGGCTCCGCTGCCGGCCTTGTCAAAGGGAAAAGGGATGGAGTGCAACTTGGAGGCGAATTCTTCGTTGGAAAGCCCTGCGATGAAGACCCTGTCGTCGACAAAGGCCAGGTCGGTGATGGCTTCCAGTCGAAGGCTCTGGCCTCGGCGATTCTGGGCGTCGGGGTCAGGAGCATTGGGGAGGGTGACCCGGGCGTGCTTCACGTTTTCCAGAGAGAACTCCTCGAGTTTTCCGGAGGCGTCGACTCGTAGGATCAAGGGAGTGGCGTCCGGACCTCGGCCACGAGAGACCGACAGATAGACCTTCTTGGAGACCGGGTTGACGGCTATATCATTAATGAGGATTTGATCGGCCGAGGTTCCCAGCAGAGCGGCCACTTTTTCGTTGATTCCTGAGATGTCGACCCGGCCAGGGGAACTGGAGGCCGTGTCCTCTGTGGCCAGAGCGAAAACTGCGGCTCCCATGGAATCGCCGACAAAGAGGACTCCATCCGGTCCGAAGGCCAGTGGTCCGGCCGATTGGAGTTCGGCTTTACCCGCTTTGAGACTGGCGGAGTAATCAATGGAGACGGCCGCGGTGGTAAACAGTACGGCCATCAGAAGTGCACACAGACCCATACGAGATTGGTTAAGACTCATTTCTCTCCTTCTCTGATTGAAAAAATTTGAAGTCCACTTAGTCGTAGCCCGACTTTCCCATTTAGGGGTGCCTAAGTCAAGTCTATTGTCTGCCTATGACTAGCGGGTTCTGTTCACCGCATCCACCAGCTCCGTCCACTCCAGCACACGGCCATGCCCGGGGACAATGCTCTTCACTCTCCAGCGAGCCTTGGTAACGGCATTGTAGAAATCGATGCCTTCGAGAGGAACACGGGCAGGACCGCTCTGTTCGGGAAGAATCTGAAAAGTATCGCTCTGAATCTGAAACAGGTCGCTCTGGAAGATGAGTCGTTCTTTGGGCAGATAAATGGCTAGAAAACCATTGGCATGGGGATTGGGAACGTGCATGAGCTCTACGGTTCGGGTGCCGTCTGTAATGGTTTTGCGATCTGTGACCGTCTCGATCTGAGGCTCTATCTGGGACTGAAAAAGGCGGTCGGGATTCAGGGTGTGAGGTCGGGTCAGGATTTCCCGGATCACCTTTTCGTTGTTGGCGTGGGTGACGATGGTTGCCCCTTCGGCGGCGTAGGTGCGAATCCCACCGGTATGATCGGAGTGGTGGTGACTGGTAACCAGATAGCGGATGGGCTTTTCTCCGACAGTCTCACGGATTTGGCGAAGGACCTCCAGGGACTGCACCTCGTTGTTGGGTCCCTCCGCCACCAGAATAAAATCCTCGAACTCCACCCACATATTGTTCATGCCCACGCCTTCACCAAAGTACACGCCCTCGGCCACTTCAGTGGGAATGACCGGGAGCCTGTCTGCATGGGCCAGGGATTGGGCTCTTTCCTGTAGTGCCGCCGGAATCACAAAACGATCTTCCGGAAGGTCACCGTTGATCGTCACTTCAGTCCATTCCTTGATTTCAGTGACCTCATTCATTTCCTGGGTGATTTCGGAGAAGGGAAGTTTGAGGTTTCCGACATCTCGATAGTCTGAAAAGGTCCGTTCTTTGGCCACATCTCCGTAGGGGTTTCGATCCTCAGTGAACTTCAGCTTTGAAATCAACTGGGTGGTGTCGTCCAGGTAGACGTCGTAGTAGACGGCGTCAATGAATTGCAGGCTGACGATGTGATGAGGTGTTCCGTCGACCGCGGCCTCACTGATTCCCTTAATACTGGTCTCTATTCCCAGGGCATAGACCAGGAACTTTGTAATATCGCGGTCCCACTCGATCCGGTATCTCTGCAGTTGTGTGGCTTCCAGAGGTCTTAGTGCCGACCCGAAGACATCACGGTAACCGCCCTTGTTCCAGTCCGCTAACTGAATGGCCTCCCTGGAACCGGTTAAATTGACCTCTCGAGGACCGTCAAAGTCGATCATTTGCGTGAAGGGCCCCGGTGACCCCATAAGTAACCGATCCGTTGTCACGTGTCCCTGTCCAAGAGAGTTTCTGGTTCGGGTTCCCTTGCGGGTGATGGTTTTAATCGCCTCCAGTTCCTGTAGCCCACCCATGGCCTCAGCGGCCTCTTCCAGCACTTGCCGACCCTGGACCTCAGGCGGCAGTGGGGCGCAGTTTAGTTGAAAGAGAACGAGGAGAAGGGTGGAAAACAGAGAAGCCACACTTAGGGTGTTCATTCAGAGCCTTTCATGGTTGTGCTCCTCTTTTATCTTTAAGAAGTTCTTCCCTGGGTCGAAGAGAAACGGTGCAACGAGTAAGCTTTTACTATGAAGCCGGAAAAAGGGCAAGGAAAGGCGCGCTTTGCGCGCCTTTCAGGTTCCAAGTTTCAAGTTCCAGGTTCCAAGCTGGAATGATCTTCTCATTGCGCTCCTGGTCTGTTGTCTGAAGTCTGCACTCAGCTGTCAGTTGTCTTTTGTCTGTTCCCTCGGGCCCTTCGCCATCATTTCTTCAGTAGGCCCCACAACCTCGGTGAGGAAACGGACCCACTCGACGGCTACGATATCGTCAGCCAGTGCAATCGGAGGTTGTCCAAAGCCCGACATATAGCTGATGGGACAGCAGTGATAGCGATCTGGAATTTGTACCAGGTGAGCGGTCAGGCCCTGTTTTAGAAACTTGCTGTAGAAGCGGTAAGCCTGCTCGGGGAGAAGATACAGATCGTTGTCGGTAAATGTGATGAGAAAAGGCGGTGCCGACGGATTGAGATAGTTCAGGGGTGAGGCCTGTGCCAGGATCGCAGGATCGGTGCCAAAGCCATTCTCCACGCCGGTGGGAACCTGTCCGGGTTCCGGCCAGGCTTCCAGGTCATAAATTCCCGAAGCTGGGATGACTCCCTTGATGGCAGCGGGTGGAACTCCTTCCGCTTTTAGATATTGAGTATCAAGGGCTAGTAAAGCCACCAGATGGCCACCTGCTGAATGACCATTAATCACGATCCTCTCTCGGTCGATTCCGTAGCGCGAGGCATTCTCGTAAACCCAGGCAAAGGCACGGGCCACGTCCTGAACATGGGTAGGGTGCTTGATGGCTGGAGAGAGCCGGTAATTCGTAGAAGCAATACCCCATCCCAGACGACCCAGAACCGTCACCAACGTATCCAGGTTCTTATCGCCGACTCTCCAACGGCCCCCATGGACATGAAAGAGGAGAGGGAAATGGGTTTTGCCTTCCGGAAGATAGAGGTCCAGAGCATTGAGCTTGGGATCGGCTCCGGAGCTCTGGTCATATTGGATATCCTTGATGATTCTCATCTGGGGAGAAGGCATTGCGGGCACAGCTCTGGGCCCGCCTTCGGGCCACACAGCATGAAAGCTTCTGATGAACGATCCATCTCGAACGTTCTTTACAAACCCAACCATGGCTGGACCCAGCAGATCCTCGACCTGAACGATTGGAGTTCCATTGAGATCTCTTATAGGGACTTGTTTTCCGATTGTGGCGACAACGTTGTTATGGTCCCGTGCCGGGAGTTTCACCAAATGGGCGGGTCGGTTGTGGTTGAGTAACAGGGAGTAAAAGGTTTTTGCCTGCTCATCAAATCCGAACAGGTCGTTGTTTACATAAGTAATGAGGAAGGGCGGCGTATTGGAGGCGGCATTCCTCACCTTCAGTGCCGGCGAAGCCTCCCCCAGGCTCTCGCGGTCCTTTCCGAAGACCTGTTCCCTGATATCGGGCCCGCTACCTACCTGATACACATTGACCAAATCGTACATACCGCTGATAGTGATGACCCCCTTGATCCTGCCCGGGGAGAGGCCCTCCTCTTCCAGATATTTCGGGTCCAGAGCCAACAAAGACACCAGATGTCCCCCTGCGGAATGTCCGGCAATAAAGATATTGTCCGGATCAATACCGTAGTGGGAGGCATTCTGGTAGATCCAGGCAAAGGCGCGTGCCACATCCTGAATTTGAGCGGGATGTTTGGCCCCTGGGTAGAGCCTGTAATTGATTGACGCAACGGCCATCTTGCGGGAGAGAAACAGGTCGATGAAATTCACTAGCCCCTGCGGGGACTTGTCTCCAGTTCTCCAGGCGCCCCCGTGGACAAAGAAGATCAGCGGCAGGTTGGATTCGCCCTCGGGCAAATACAAGTCCAGCGTATGGATCTCTGGATCAGCCTCGCGACCGGAAAAATACTGAACATCGCCCACCACACGTCGGATCACCTGAGGGGATGCTCCCATTGAGGTGACGCTCCAAAGGGCCAGCATCATCCAAGCGACCGGTCTTATTTTAAAAACCATGCTTCGTTGACTCACCGTGGTCTCCTCCTTTTGGATCTGCCACTTTTAAGGAATAGTAGGTGTCCAGCCCGGATAATGCATAAATTCTCTACTGCATCGCCGAAATCACTCGGCCTGACTGTGCGACCCGCAAAGCGGGTGCCCACTCCGTCGGCCTCCTCAGCGTACCCTACAGTACGCTTGCGGGGGTCTCCGACCCGCAAGCGGGTGCCCCCGCCCTTGTCAGGCCGGCGCTTTCGCCGCTTCGTGACGAGAACCTATGCATTATACGGTCTCCCGAAAACTTATCCGCTCCAGGGGGCCGTGTCAACGGCCTATCCACTGATTTTGGACAGCTCATTTGAAGAGGCGTATCCTGAGCCCGGACTATGCATCATTCTGGCTAGTGTTCCATCGACTCACTCATTCATCGGAGGAGAGGCCATGGCCCAAAACTCTTACGACCTGATCATTGTGGGGACGGGGACAGCGGGAACCATCCTGGCCGCCCGAATCGCCCAGCATGGCGTCCATCCTGGAAGCGGGGAACCCCTGAGAATTGCCTCCATTGAGGCAGGCCCCTACTGGAAGGGGGCGCAGCGCCCCGGCTACGGTATCCCTCTGCGCCGCCAGAGGATGACCAACCTCCAGGCAGGGACCCGTTTCCATGTTTGGCCTTCAGGTTTCGCCAAGGTTGTGGGAGGATCCTCGGTCCACTGGGGCAACGCGGCTCTTTTCCCTTTCGATACCGACTATCTGCGCTGGCAGAACGAAACGGGGGTGGATTGGACCCAGGATAATCTCAAGGAAGCGGTCACTGAGATTACCGAGATGTACAACTATCACCAGGCTCCGGACGCCACCTTGGGTCAGGGCAATCTGTTGTTTCGGGAGGCGGCTCGTGAACAGGGTTACACGGTGACCCGTTTTCCCATGGCCCGCACCAACTGCATCTACTGTGGGTACTGTGGCAGTGCCTATATGTGTAAATACGATAGTAAATCCTCTTCCCGAAACTATCTGCCCATCGCCGAGAAGCACGGAGTCCAGATTATTGCCGACACGGAAGTTTCGAGGATACTGATCGAGAAGAGTGGAGAACGGGGTAGAGTTTCCGGTATCGAATATCGACGGGGCAGCGAGAGGGGAGAGCTGAGGTCTTCCAGGGTGCTGGTCTGTTCGGGTGTCATCAATACCCCGATGTTGTTGATGCGTTCCGGCTATGGCTCCAGAGAGCTTCTGGGAGACAAACTGCTGGTGGAGAATCCCAATGTGGGCAACCACTACAATACGGACCAGACCATTGCCATCCGTGCTTTTTCCGACCAGCCTCTTATGGAAGCGGGTCGCGGAACCAACAACGGAGATTACATTTTCGAGCAGGGCATGCCGGATGGGGATTTCAACCTGATGATCAGCTCCAACTACTCGAATCGACTGATCCTGCCCCAGCAAGCGGCGCTCAGTGAATTTGCGCCGGAGTTCGGTGCCGACCACAAGGAATACATGGAAACGGCATGCACCCGCATTTCAGGCATTCTGGTGCACCAGACCGGACCTAAGAAATCTCGTGGTCGAGTGGAGCCGGACGGTACCTTGAGCTACAGCAGCGACCCTCGAATGGTCAAGCGGTTTGAAGAAGGGGTGGAGATCTCCAGAGCTCTTCTGAAGGGAATGGGTTTTAAGCGGATCAGCGAGGTTCGCGGCCTCGATGAACGGGTTCGCCGTTACCGGGGCAACGTGCACGCCATGGGTTCCTGCCGTGCCGGTGTGGAGCCCAAGGACTCGGTGGTTAATGAGCGGTTCCAATCCCACGACATTGAGGGCTTGCTGATTTGCGATGGGAGCGTCATACCCCGCTGTGGCTCAAGTGAGGCCTGTATCCCCATTGCCACCGTGGCGGCTTTTGCCTGGCGCCGAATCGTGGAGGATCACTTCTCCAGGATCTGAGTTCTGGCCCGGACGATGCGCGACCCGCAAGCGGGTGCCATACGAACTGTTCGGGCGAGCCACCGGCTCGCCTCTACGCTGCTTCGTTCGGCGGGTATATCGTTTTCCCTTCCAATTCCAGATAGGGACGAATCGAAGTGGCAATTTCCTGGAAATGCTCGGGCAGCAAGGCCTGAAATCCATCAGAGAGCGCCTCCTCAGGGTGAGGGTGTACCTCCACCATCACGCCATCTGCTCCCGCGGCAATGGCTGCTTTGCACATCGGTAAAATCAGCGATTTCACTCCAGTTCCATGAGTTGGATCCACGATGACCGGGAGATGAGTCCACTCCTTCATCAGGGCAACAGCCGACAGATCCAGAGTGTTGCGTGTGGAATCCTCGAAACTGCGAATGCCCCGTTCGCACAAAATGACGGAAGGGTTGCCACTGCTCAAGATATATTCAGCCGACATGAGTGCTTCCTTGATCGTGCACATCATGCCCCGTTTGAGCAGCACGGGGCGTTTCACTTTGCCCAACTTCTTGAGCAGGGAAAAGTTCTGCATGTTGCGGGCCCCGACCTGCATCACGTCCGCGTATTCCGCCACCAGATCTACATTTTCCGGCGAGAGAATCTCGGTTACGATAGGGAGACCCGTCTCCTGGCGGGCTTGGGCCAGGAGTTTCAATCCCTCATGCTCGAGTCCCTGAAAGCTGTAGGGTGAAGTTCTCGGCTTAAAGGCTCCTCCCCGGAGCATGTTGGCTCCCGACTTTTTGACCGCCCGGGCAGCTTCAATAATCTGTGATTCGCTCTCCACGGAGCAGGGGCCGGCGATCAGGGCGAAGCCACCTCCCCCAATCTGCACACCGTTGACCTCGATCACGGTCGGTTCGCGGTGCATTTCCTGGGAGGCGAGTTTGAAGGGTTTGAGGATAGGGATGACGCTTTCCACTCCCTCGTAGCCCACCAAACTCTCCAGGGCACTTTTACCCCGTTCGTCTCCAATGGCACCGATAACGGTGTGTTCGACTCCATGAATGGGGTGGGGTTTGTAGCCCAGATCCTGGATCCGTTCCATGACCCGGTCGATTTGCCGGGGAGAAGCGTCTCCCTGCATCACGATGATCATGTGAAGCTCTCCTGTCGATTCAGCCCTGCTACTCTAGAGAGGAAACCCGCTCTTCGTAGCTGATGACGGTGTCCACGATGCCAATCTCGACTCGGCGATTTTCGGCTCGCGCCTCTGCATTGGTGTCGGGCACGATCGGTCTGGACTTTCCGAAACCCCTAGAGGTGATGATTCCCGGAGCAATGCCGTTCTCGGTCAGGTAGTCGCGTACCGTCTGAGCCCGCCTTTCAGAGAGATCCAGGTTGTATTCCTCAGAACCGATGTCGTCGGTGTGACCATAGACGTAGATCCCGTAATTCTTGGAGGTCAGCAAGATACCGACGATTTTACTCAACAGTTCCCGATTCTTCGGTCTCAGGGTGGCGTTGTCGAAGTTGAACTGCATGGAGTCGCTTCCCAGACTCATGACCAATCCCAGGGCCGTTCTGCGGGTTTCCACGATCTGGTTGAAAGCCGTGTGTAAACGGTCGAGGTCCTGGTCTCTTTCCCTGCGGATGTGCTCCTGCTCTTCCCGGGCTCGTTGCGCTTCTGCCTGGGCCAGTGACCTTTCTTCCTGAGCAAGTGCCCTTTCATGCTGGGCAAGTAGTGTGTCCTGGTGTGCCTTTTCAGCTTCCTCTCGAGCGAGCCCTGCCACTTCTTCGGCTTCGGCCTGGGCTGCCTCCGCCTGGAGCCGACCCCGAGCAGCCTCCAGGGCAGATTCTTCGGCCTGGGATGCTTGTGTGCTGGCGGCTTCCGACTTCTCGGCGACCTCTTCCAGTTCCTTCATGGCCTGGTCCAGTTGCTGGTTGACATCGTTCACCTGTTCGCTCAGTTCGGCGAGACGGTTCATGACGAGGTATCCCACGATTCCCAGGGCGGCGATTCCGAACGTCATCAACAGGAGGGTGCGCAATAGAGATTTAGCGGAGAATGCCATCAGCTTATGTTTATTGTAGCCTAATTTGCCGCACTGGGTGCGGCCTCATATTTCTATCTTCCAACCGATGTCTAACCATGATGATTTTCATTGCTTTTCCGGATGGGAAAAATCACATTGAGTAGCAGAAAAGAGGGAGGAAGTATGAACGAATCCCTTTTAGATCTCAGTATAAGACCGGGATAAAATAGCCCACTGCGATCAGCAGGGCAGTTGACATTTCTATAGGACGACCCCGCTCAGGTAGCCTGATCCGCTTTTCTCCCTGACGCGGCGGATGAACCTTGAGCCTTGATGCTGTGCAGACCGGCTCGTAAATGTCTCCAACGATTCATTGAAGGTCCCTGGGAATCACAAACCTTGTCTTTAGTGATAGCAGTCACTGTGTACGAGTGGGTTGCTGTGTAAAACTGCGCCTAATGCATGCTACGTACAAGGTGCAGATTGATGAGTGTTCTGATGGGTGGGATCGGCGGATGGCCGCCTCCGAGCGAAGATCACAGGGTAGTGCGCCAGGTCAATATGGATACACCTCTATACCTTCGAAACGCATGGCAAAATCTCGGCAGTGTCAATTCTAGTTCACGAATACTGGGGAAAAGCAACCCATGATATTTAATCGATCAGGTGGGGATCAATCACAATTCATGCAAGCACTTGTTCCCATGGTGGATCTGTTTGCTGTGCTTGCGATTGTGTTCATGATTCATTCGGATAATGAAATCGCTGAAACCCAAGTGGAGGCCCAAGAGGCCATAAAAAGGCTAGAAGCGATTGACGAAGCAGAACAGGCCAGAAGAGAGCGCAGAGCACTCCTGGCAAAAAACGCGAGTAAGTCGCTAGAACAAGTTAAAGAAGAGCGAGAGAGAAAAGCGAAAGAGTTGTTGGCGCAATTTACCGAAATGTTAGCGGCTCAACAAAATGACGCCGCCATGGAATATGAAGACATCCTGGCTCGTATTGAATCCGAGCACGACGAAGAACTGAAGAAGGAAGTGGTTTCTATTGACAAAGAGAAGCAGGCGGAGCTGGACAAGACGAAAACAGAGCTGGAAGTAGCCCTTAACGTCAAGAAATCGGAGCTGGTGGAGCAACAGGAAAGACGCTTAGAAGAGGTGAAAGAGGAATTTGAAAAAGTAATTTCATCCACGGAAAAGATGCTTGCGAATAGCCAGGATGCGCTCGTTGACGCCGAACTAAAACGAGTTGAAGGATTGGCCAAACAGGAAGCAGAACTCGACAGGCAAAGGCAACTGGAGGTAGCCCAGACAGAGCGGAAGCTCAATCAGCAAGCCGCACGTGAAGCCGCGAAATTGAAAAATGAAACACAGGTCGCATTAGCAAAAGCTGATCAGGAACGAGTTGACGCATTGGCCAGACAGGAAGCAGAACTCGACCAACAAAGGCAACGGGAGGTGGCCCAGACAGAGCAGCAAGCCGCACGTGAAGCCGCGAGATTGAAAAGGGAAAAAGAGCTCGCATTAGCAAAAGCTGAGCAGGGACGACTTGACGCATTGGCCAAACAGGAAGCAGAACTCGACAGACAAAGGCAAGTGGAGGTGGCCAAAGTACAGTGGGAGCTTAATGAGCAAGCCGCACG
>JAZFTY010000274.1:0-3549 GCA_036446935.1 Acidobacteriota bacterium
ACCTCTATGCATCCAAGAGGGGGTGAAGAGAATCGTTCTCAGGTTCCAGAGCTTTCGAGAGCAGTTGTTTCCAGTATCGGTTCGCCTGATTGACGGCGCAGCTTGCGGAGGGCCTCGACTTCGATCTGGCGAATGCGCTCTCGAGTCACGGCAAAGCTTTGCCCGATTTCTTCCAAGGTGTGCTCGTTGGCCAGCTCGATCCCAAATCGCATCCGCACGACCTGCTCTTCTCGAGGAGTCAGGGAATGCAAGGCCCCGATCATCTGGTCTTTTTGATTGATAAAAATCCCGCTCTCGATAGGAGAAATCAAGCCTCGGTCTTCGATAAAGTCCCCGAGGTTGACATCTTCGTCGTCTCCGACGGAGGTTTCCAGAGAAATCGGTTCCTGGGCGATCTTGAGAATCTTGCCTACCTTGGTCACGGAGATATCCATGCTCGTGGCAATCTCGTCGGAAGTGGGCTCTCGCCCATACTCCTGAACCAGAGCACGCGAGGTCCTCAACAGCTTGTTGATGGTCTCGATCATGTGCACGGGAATTCGAATGGTCCGGGCCTGATCGTCTATGGCCCGAGTGATGGCCTGACGAATCCACCAAGTGGCATAAGTGGAAAACTTGTAGCCTCGCTGATACTCGAACCTATCGACGGCTTTCATCAGGCCGATATTGCCCTCCTGGATTAAATCGGGCAAGGGCAGCCCCCGGTTACCGTATTTCTTGGCAATCGACACCACCAATCGAAGGTTGGCCTCAACCAGCTCCTGTTTTCCGATCCCTGCTTCCAACTGTCCTTTTTTGATCACCGCCAAGGTTCGTCTCAGATCCTTAGGTGACGCCAAGAATTCATCTTGGCTGTCTCGGAGTTCTTTCTCAATTTTCCGCAGCCTCGACTTGACCTTCTTGGATTCTTCCAGTCGGAGGGGGGAGGTTTGAAGCTTGGCTAGCTTCTTGGCTTCCCGCTGTTTCTTGGGAAGTTCCCTCATGATCTCCCGAATGGTCTCGATCAGGTGTTCTTGTATGGTCGGTTTCAGTCGAAGATCTCGGATACGGAGGGCCACAAGAAGACGATGGCGCACCAACTTGGAGAAGACCCTTTTATAGTTTGGACTGTTCTTCTTCGCCCTGCGCAGTTTCAGCCTGATCTGGGAAGTCTGGTCCTCCAGTTCGATGATCTCATCGATCTGCTTCAAGACCTCCTGACGGCGACGTTCGAGAACCCGTTCTGTCAGCTCCCCGTCGGTCAAGTGGACCAGCTTTCTAACCGCCAGCTCACCGATCCTCAGCTTCTCACCGAAGCGAAGGAGTTCAGAAACCACGACAGGAGATCGAGAGAGAGCCTTCCCCACGGCTTTTTTGCCCTTCTCAATCCGCTTTGCGATCTCCACTTCGCCCGCTCGGCTCAAGAGTGGCACCATTCCCATCTCTTTCAAATAAACGCGAATGGGATCCTTACCCTTCTCCTGACTCTCGGACTTCTCCTTATCAGAAGCCCGGTCGTCCAGATCCCGCTTCGAGTGGACATGCTCCTCATCCTTATCGGATGACTCAGACGAATCAACTAAGGCGATTCCGGTTCTTTCGACATTACGCACGACGCTCTCTCCATTCTCCAAGGTATCCACCTCGGATAAGCTTCAGTTATCCTGTTCGATCAAGCACCGCTTGACTCAACCAGGACGTGTTGGGAGGGGTGAGCTGATCCAGGGGCCAGGGCAAACACCTCAGATCGACAACTTTCTGACGGGCAAAGAGCTTTCCTACCATCAGACGGGCCTGCCCTTCGATGTCCTTCCGACAACCGTTCGACCTGATACAGAGAAACCTGATCTTCCCTCCGACCTCAGCCAAAATCAGATATTTTTTAGACACGCAGAGGCCGCAAGCAATTTGCGTGCCAATAATCGCGAAACTACCGATTAAAGCTGTTTAGCCCCATCAGCTCTGGGTTTGACGACCCTTTCTGCTCTGCCGCCGAGGGTTGGCAGGCCTTTGTTCTCCCACCCGGTTGTCAACGACCGCTTACAGCTCAATCTGCCTGTTTACGGATAAGAGCCTTCACTGTAAGGAGTTAGCAGCTTTTCTACGGCTCACGGAGGATGTCAACCAGGCATGGACAGGACCGACCGACCCCGCTATACTTGCCTCAAAATCAGTTAAACAGTGAATGCTCAAAGCAACATAGGGTCGTTTTACTATGACGAAAAGAAAATCCGGCTCATCCAAGGGTAGTCCTAGCCGGAACGAGCCTTGTCCATGCGGCTCGGGTAAGAAATTCAAGCGCTGCTGCGCCCTGAAGGAAGGGGGGACGGTGCGAGGCTCCACCAAAATTTTGATCTGGATAGGAGGGGTGGCGCTAGCCGTCTTGCTGGGCTACGCGGTGACCCAGATGGGTCCTGGCAGCGGTTTCGGTCCTTCCCTAGGAACGGGGGTGATGCAAAGGACCGGTTACTATACGGACCGAGACCTCCGCGAGGTGGACTTCTCCGCTCTCACCGAGGAACAGAAGCACGAGGTCCTGGACCATGCCAATGAGGCCCGCTGCACCTGCGGCTGCGGCATGGCTCTGGCTCAGTGCGTGGCCACGGACAGTACCTGCCCAGTAAGAAATTCGAATATCGAGAGAATCCGCTCTCTTGTGCAGCAGGAGACCGGATAGTGGAACTCGGAGGTACTTCCACCTCTGGGTTTCATCGAAGATAGTCCTTTCGATCAACTTTCACACAAATTCCCATAAAATTTAGGGCTAAACAATTCACCCATCGTATAACGTTATGTATTGAATCGCGGTAGACTGTACTGCGGGAGGAAAGGAACGGACATGCTTGAAGGTGACGATTCGAAAGGGAAAATTTTGTCCCGTGTGATGATTGAAGCACGGGGACTCAGTAAATACTTCGGTCCTTTCGTGGCCATCGAAGGGGTGTCCTTTTCGATAAAGGAAGGGCAAGTGGTAGCCTTTCTAGGTCCAAACGGTGCCGGAAAATCAACCACCATGAAGATCTTGACCGGCTATCTGGCACCAAGCGAAGGGAGCGCCTCCATTGCCGGACTGGATATTCACCAGGAACGGATTGCCGCTTCCCGGCGGCTGGGCTATCTTCCGGAGAATGGTCCTCTTTATTTGGACATGACCCCCAGAGACTTCCTGCGATTCTTCGGGGAGGCCCGAGGATTGGAGGGGGAAGATCTGGAAGATCGAATGGATCGAATCAGCAAGCAGTATGGGTTTCAGCAGGTCATGGAAAAACCCATGGGGAAACTGTCCAGGGGATATCGTCAGCGGGTCGGATTAGCTCAGGCCCTCATGCATGACCCTGACGTGGTGATCATGGACGAGCCCACCGCAGGATTGGATCCTAACCAGATTCGTGAGTTTCGAGAGAGCATCCGAGAACTGGGAAAAACGAAAACGATTCTGATATCCACCCACATTCTACGGGAAGTGGATGTCATTGCCGACCGCGTTCTGTTCATTCACGACGGGCGGTTGATCTTCGATGGCACCCCCGAGGAGCTCAGAGAAAATGACTCACTGGAAGAACCCTTTTA
>JAZFTY010000275.1:0-3965 GCA_036446935.1 Acidobacteriota bacterium
CCTTCTCTGATTGAATTTGGGGTGACCCATCAATTTCGTTTGCTGCCCGTTGCTCAGCAACATCGAGAGCGGTTAGAAGAGCAATACCCTTACTTTGTCTCGACCGCCATTCCCAAGGAAGCTTACGGCCTGAGCAGTGATATCCCCACCGTCGCCACGGGTAATGTCATACTGGTGCGCGAGGAAATCTCTGAAGAGGTGGTTTACCAGATCACCCGGGCCATCCTAGAGCACATCGATGAGTTTCGATCCGCCCACCCTACCGTGCAGAATTTCCAACCTGAAATGGCCGTTTTAGGGCCCATCGTGCCCTATCATCCAGGGGCAGAGAGATACTTTAAGGAAGTGGGGCTGTTGAAGTGAGGGTCAAACAGGTGGACAGAACAGAAATGAAGAGAAAGACCCATCGAAAAACCTTGAGTGGTTCCTGGAAAAGGCGGGGTGGTGCAGGCTGTGTGCTGGTAGTTCTTCTGCTTGCAGCGGGCTGCCAGGAGCAGGCGAGCGATGCAGGTGGTGTTCCGGCTATCAGGAAAATAAGTCTCGCTTATCCCGCCCTGTCGGCTACCGTTTTTCCCCTGGTGTATGCCCAGGAGAAGGGGATCTTCGAGCAGGAAGGCGTTGAAGTAGAGATGACTCGCATCCGGGGAGTTGCACGAATTGTCGCCACCCTGATCAGTGGAGATATCGACGTGGGTTGGATGGGCTTTGATGGCATGACCAATGCCGTTTCGCAAGGGGCTGTGGAGCTCCGGTATGTCGGTGAGTTTTTAAAAGAATTACCTCAAAATTTGGTGGTAGCGCCGCATATCAAAACATTCGATGATTTGAGGGGACAAACCATTGCTACGGCAGGAACCGGAAGTCATACCGACACCCTTTTCTTTGAAGGATTAAGGCGGGGAGGCCTGTTGAATCCCCGGCAGGATACCCTCTACCTGAACCTGGCCGGGGCTGAGAACCGCCTCACCCAATTGTTGAACGGAACCGTGGTGGCTTCTTCCCTTAAAGTGCCTTTCGCCCAGTTGGCTGAGGAACGGGGCTTTAAAATCCTCCAGTATCAAGGCAATCTCATGGAACCCTGGGGCGGAGAAGGCCTGGTCACTCACACCCGTGTGATTTCCTCTAAAACTGAAGCGCTAAAGGGTTTGGTCACCGGTCTGATCCGCGCGGTTGAGGAAATGCAGGAAAACAGGGTAGAAGCCGTTGAGCTGGCAGCAGCCTATCTGGCACTGGAGCCTGCCATGGCCGAGAAAGTCTATGACCATATGATGCCCATCTTTAAGGCAGACGGAAAATGGAACCCGGAAGGGATCCAACGAACCTTGGACGAGAAGACGGGTCCCGAGCGAAAGCTGGACGTCACGAAATTCGTAGATGACGCCTTCCTCGAGCTCTAGCCGCGTTTTTTCGTCTTGGTGGGCTCGCCGATCTGGCCGGCCGCGGATTCTCCACCGGGCGGCTTCATGGTAAAGACCTCATTGACATAGGTGTAGTCTGAATAGCCCATTCGGGCCAGCGGTTGGATCTTGAGCCAATCGACTCTGCCGTCGGTGAGGAACTCATCGTCGATGTGGATGCCGATAACCTGGCCGATCACGACGTGGTGTACGGTGTCGGGGTCGTTGGCAGGAAGCGTCAGAGTGCAATGGTGCTTGCATTCCATGCTCACCGGGGATTCGCCGACTAGGGGCGGCCGGACCAGCGTGGCGGGCACTTTGGTCAAACCGCACAGGTCCATCTCATCAACATCGGGGGGCACGTGGGACGACGAGAGTTTGACCTTTTCGCGCAGTCCATAGGTCGCCATATTGAAGACGAACTCGCCGCTGTTTTCAGCATTGACCACACTGTGCTTACGCCTGGGCTCAGCCCCTTCTTCGCCTGGCACGCCAGAGGCTGAGAAGAAGACGAAGGGAGGATCGTAGCCCAGCTGGTTGGAGCAGGAGAAGGGGGCCAGATTGACGATGTTGTCATGGCTCAGGGTGGTGATCCAGCCAATGGGGCGCGGCACGACACAGGCCTTGAAGGGGTTAAAGGGCAGTCCGTGATCGTTGTAGCGGGGTTCGTAAAACATGTTTGTGTTCCTCGTGGGTGGCGCCGATTCTATCCCGGCCCAAAAAGCGGGTCAAGAAGGGTCGGGCGGGCCTGTGGGCCCATTCGACGGGTCAACGCGCCCTGGATCGTGAAAACAGATAAAAAGAAGTGAGCACGGCCGCGGCTGCAAACACCGTCAGCGCGGTGGTCAGTGTCTCATCGAGGCCCAGAGTCAGGCGAGCGTAGCCCAGGCTGACCAGCAGCGCGATTCCAACTCCCATAAGGGACTCTCCGGCGATCATGCCCGAAGCGAAAAGGATACCGCGATGGAGGCGCTGGTCGGCGGCAGCCCCTTGTTCGCCACCCCGGATGATATGGGCAAACAGACCTCCAATGAGTATCGGCGTGACCAGTCCGAAGGGCAGGTACATCCCCACCGCGATGGGCATGACGTGCATGCGAAAGGAGGCTTGCCTGCCCTCCAGGACCTTGTCGATGACAAGGATCACACAGCCCACCGCCACACCTATGCCCACCATGTTCCAGGGCAGATCGCCCTGCCCGAAAAGACCTTCGACCAGGCTCTTGAAGAGAGTAGCCTGGGGGGCAGACAGCTCACGCCCGCCGATGCCACCCGGGGTGTTGTTGTGCAGCAACTGGAGTACGGGAGCCATCACCAGTGATGCGGCGGCCACTCCCAACACCTGCATGATCTGCTGTCGGAATGGAGAGGCCCCAACCAGAGCGCCGGTCTTGAGGTCGTTGCACACATCACCGGATGTGCATGCGGCGCAGCAGACGATGGCGGCAACACCGAGTGTGGCGACCATTCCCTCCATTCCGCTAAAGCCGAAGAGAAGAAGCAGTCCCCCGGTAAAGAGTACGGCGGTAATGGTCATCCCCGATACCGGACTATTGGAATTGCCCACCAGTCCCACGATGTAGCTGGCCACCGCGGTGAAAAAAAATGCCATCACGATCATGATTCCGGTAGTGGCAAAACTGATGAGGGCGTCACCGGTCAACAGGTAGTACACGATTCCGATCAAGAGCACGGTGATAGTGCTCAAGACAAGAATTGACTTGGGAGAGATATCTCTGTCGCTCACTGCTGAATCACCGGTGTCGCGGGTGCTCGTCCCCAGACGGCTGATCTCTCGTACGGCCTGTAAGAGTCCGAATCGTACCTTGACAATAGAGGCTACTCCGCCCACAACCATGGCCCCTACTCCTGCATATCGGATCTGGGTGCTCCACAGTGTCCATGCGGAATCCAGAGGACTACTCGCCGAGGCTTGAGGACCCAACAGCGGTATCCCCAGGAGCCAGGCGATGGTTCCCCCGATGAAAATCAACACCGCAACATTGAGGCGCACAATGAAACCGACCGCCAGCAGGGCTGGCGAGATATCGCCCCCGAAGTAGAAGATGCGATCCCCCAGGCCTTGAACGGCCTGCTCGAGAATGCCCTTCAGGATGCCAAAGAAACTCACCAGCGCCTTGAAGACACCGCCCAGAATGGCTCCAAGCAGAACGCCCCTGGCTTCCGATCCGGCCGAGTCGCCGGCCTTGAGCACCGAAGCACAGGCCAAAGCTTCAGGGAACTTTAACTCTGAGTTGGGATCGACCACGAACACCCGGCGCATCGGGATCATGAACAGGACACCCAAGAGCCCGCCGGTAAAGGCAATGAGGGTGGTCATCAGCAGGTCAAAGTGCTGCCAGGCGCCGATCAGGAGCAATGCGGGCATGGTGAAAATGATCCCCGCCGCTAGCGACTCTCCGGCGGAAGCCGCGGTTTGCACTTGATTGGCCTCGAGAATGGTACCGCCACGGAAAACGCCGCGCAGAATCAACATGGCCATGACTGCCGCAGGGATCGAGGCCGATACTGTCATGCCGGCCTTCAGGCCGAGGTAGACGTTGGCGGC
>JAZFTY010000276.1:0-7038 GCA_036446935.1 Acidobacteriota bacterium
AGAATCGGTACGCTCATTTGCTTCGAGGGAAGATTTCCGGAGTCGGGAAGGCTCCTGGCACTCAATGGCGCTGAGATCATTTATCGGGCGTCCCAGGTGGAATTTCATACCAACATGGGCTATTGGGAATTACAGAATCGTGGCCATGCCCTGAACAACTGCTGCTACGCGATCTCACCCAACAACGGCCCCAAGTATTTCTCAACCGACATCAGTCAGGTCTCTGCTACGGGGTCGGCTGGGGGCAAGTCGATGATCATCAATTATCGGGGGCAGATCATGTCGGAAAGCCCCAATGTCAACGTCTCCTATGCGGCCTCGTTGATCAATATCGAGGAGTTGAGAAGCTACCGGGCCGAGAGTAAATACAATCCCTTGCCGGCACTGATTCCGGAGCTGTGGGGGAAGCTTTACTCTCAGGCGGCGGAAAAATTCCCATCGACTAAAAACACCTACCTGAAAAGAGTCCCGAATTACGAGGAGAGGGACCAGGTGTTCACAGAGGTGGCCAAGGAGATGATCAAGAACGGCGCACTGGCCGTGCCCGCGGGGGAGAGCAAGTAAGATTCGGCACATAAAGTGTCTCGTTCCATAAATACGATGATGTTTGCTGATGGGGCTTGCGAGGAGAGAGCAAGGAGCGAGGATGAGGTGATGCAGGGACATCGGCGACGACGAGCGACACAGAGATCACCCGCAACCTCCATCAGCCCGAAGGGTGGCGGTGGGACGGCATCGATTTCTTTGTCGCTCCTCCTCCACGATATCACTGACATCGCCTCGTCGTCGCTTCGCGAACTCGACGCCGTCGCGCTCGCCACAAACAGCACCGTAGTTATGGAGCGAGACACTAAGGTGCCTCCCACGTTCCGGAGGGCCAGCATTCCGGAGGAGCCTGTCACGGATTGGGCTTTTCGGGGACCGGCACCTGGGGCACGCTGTAACCGTCCGCGATCATGTCCTCCCGTGTGCGCACGGTGGCGCCCAATTTGAGAAGCAGAGCTGCTGTGGATGGGTGGCTGCCATAGCTTCCTCGAGCACCCAAACGCGGACTGATGCCCTGGGCCATTGACCAGGGCGTCTGTTTGTCGTTGTCCTTGGCGTCCACCTCGGCGCCGCCTTCGACCAGGATCTGAACGACTTCGTCCTCTCCCGCGCCTGCAGCGCCATGAAGTGCGGTCTGGCCTAATTCGTTGGAGGCATGAATGTCGGCCCTGGCGTCGAGCACTACTTTGACGGCCTCGGCAGGATCTCCCAGTCGATATTTGATGGTGCCTTGTGTCATGCCGCGGCCCGCTCCTGCAGCCGCCATCAACGCAGTCAATTCCCCTTTTGCCCGCAAACTTGGATCAGCGCCGTTGGCGGCCAGGACTCTGAGGAGTTCGGCGTCGCCAGAGAGCGCTGCCAGAAAAAAGGGCGTGGCCCTTGCCAGGCCGAAACCTGTAGCGGCATCGTCAGGGCCCAGTCTCAAGGCGACGATGATCTGAGCGTTCACATCTGCTCCCTTTGCCAGCAGTGCCTTGACCAGTTCCGGCATATTGGGCGGTACCAGACGGTAGGCCTTGTCATAGTTGAGGCCGTTCATCATCGAAAGCCCAGCGGCCATCGCGTAGTGCAAAGCGGTCACTCCGTTTTCGCCTGGCGAGTTGGGATCCGCTCCCTTCTCCAGAAGAAAAATGGAAAGCTCTTCATGGCCGCTGGAGCTTGCCACTGTCAGGACGTTGCCATGTTTCGGTGTGGCTGCATTGAGGTCCGCTCCTTTTCCCAGCAAGAGCCGGAGAGAGTCCATGTCGCCCTGCTGGGCGGCAAACATCAAAGGGGTGAAGCCAGACTTGGATCGGGCCCTGATGTTAGCGTCGTTCTCTACCAGAGTCCGCGCCACCATCGAGTGTCTCCCCGCCAGCGCCCACATCAAGGCGGTCTGCTCAAAGCGGCTGTCTCTCTTGTTGGGATCCGCTCCATGGTTCAACAGCGATTTCACCGCCTTTACGGTGCCCGTAAGCGCGCAGGTCATCAACACCGTCTCTCCCGTCCATTGGGTGGCGTTCGCATCGGCCCCGGCTTGCAGGAGCTTTGTAACCAGGGTATCGCTTTGATTGGTGCAGGCCTCAGACAGTGGCGTGACTCCGTAGTCGTTGGCCGCGTTCACGTTGGCGCCGGCACCTACCAGGAGTTCCGCTATCTCCAGGTCATTCCAGTGAGCCGCCCAATGGAGTGCTGTCATGCCATCCCCGTAGGCCAGATTGACTTCCACCTGCTCCTGCAGCAGGGAACGGACAGCTTCCTGATCGCCTCTGCCGGCTGCCTCCACCAACCGAAGATCGCTCCCTTCGGCCGCCAGGTTGGCGACAGAAATCAGGACGATCAGCCAGCCGCTGGCGAGATCTTTGATTGTGATGCTCATAGGGAAAGGGGTTCCAGTTTTCCGGTGCTGTCGCCGAAATTCTCCACCCCGATCCCATAATGGTCCAGCAGAGTCAGGTACAGATTCGACATCGGTGTGTCTTCGGAAAAGCGAAGGTGACGGCCCGGCTTGAATTGACCGCGCCCATCTCCAAACAAGAGGACGGGCAGGTTTTCGACCAGATGCTGGTTGCCGTCGCTCAGAGAACTGGCGTAGACGATTAGCGAGGAATCCAACAGGGAGCCATCGCCGTCAGGTGTATCGCGCATCTTCTCCAGGAAATAGGCGAACAGCTTGGAGTGATAGATGTTGATCTGGATCACCTTGGCGATCTTGTCCGGATCATTCCTGTGATGGGAAAGGGGGTGGTGCGAGTCGGGGATGCCGATCTCGGGAAAGGCACGGTTGCTCTGTTCCCGGCCCATCATGAAGGTACCGACGCGGGTCATGTCGGTCTGGAAGGCGAGCACCTGAAGATCAAACATCAACCTGGAATATTCATCGAAGGTGGCCGGAATGCCGGCCGGCCGCTCCATTGTGGGCAGACCATTGGAGGTCTGTTGCTCGGCGATCTGGATGCGCCGCTCGATGTCTCGAATGGCATCGAGGTACTGGCTGAGGTGGGCGCGGTCGCCTGGACCGAGCCTTCTCATCAGGCTGGCGGTCGCCTCAGTCACCGAGTCCAGCAAACTGCGGTCTTCCTCGATTCTAGCTAGCCGCACGACAGGGTCGGTGCTGTTGCTGTCGCCGAAAAGGCGCTCGAAGACCGCCCGTGGCTGGCCTTCACTGGGCAGCGGCGTGGTGGCGGTGCTCCAGGAGATCGTGTTGAGGTAGGCGCAGCTCCAGTCTTTTTCGCATTGTCCTGAAACATCGGTGTTGTGCAGTCCCATCTCGAGTGAGGCAAACTGGGTGTGCTTGCCCAGTTCCTTGGCGGCGATCTGGTCCACCGAGATTCCCACGTGGCCCTCCCGTCTGGGGTGGACGCCGGTCAGGAAAGTGGCCCCGGCACGCTCGTGGGGTGCGGCCTCGCCTTCTCCCGGCAGGGGATTGGCGGAGCTCTGGTTGAGTCCGGTTAACACCAGCATGCGGTCCTTGAATGCAGCCAGTGGCTCTAGTGTGGGGGTTAACTCGAAAGCGGCACCCGTGGTCTTCGGTGTCCACTGGCTCATGATCATCCCGTTGGGTGCATAGACGAAAGAAAGGCGGGTCGCCCGTTTGGCCGCGGTACTTTGCATCGCTGCCAGCGCCGGTGACATTGCGTCTAGAAAGGGCAAGGCTAAGGCCGTTCCGATGCCGCGTAAAATGGTGCGGCGGGGTATGGTTCTTTTGGTAATGATCATTGTTCCCAGGACCTCCTCATCTGAAAGGGCGTACTCTTGACGATACCGAGAATGAGCGATGACCAGCGGTAGTCGTCAGGGGCCGCTTCTCGGATAATACTCCGAATGGCCGGAGCATCGTAAGATTCAACTCCTCGTCCCAAGGCATAGGTGAGGAGTTTTTCAGTAACGGTGTTAACGAATTCTTCACTTTTACTCTCGATCAGCACCCTTTGAAGTTCTACAGGACCTTGAAACCGGGTGCCGTCAGGCAGGATCCCCGATGCATCGATCGGGGCGTCCGCATCGATGGTTCGCCAGCTACCGGTCCCGTCAAAGTTTTCCAGTGCGAAGCCCAGCGGGTCCATCTGCGAATGGCAGGTTGCGCAAACAGGATTGGCGCGGTGTTGCTCCAGGGCCTCGCGCATCGATAATGCCTTGCCATCCTGGTCGCGTTCCACCAGATCGGGAATATTGGGTGGGGGCGGCGCGGGAGGTGTGCCCAGGATATGATCCAGTACCCACTTGCCTCGCAGTACCGGGGAAGTTCGGTTGGCATAGGACGTCACCGTAAGGATGCTCCCCTTGCCCAGCAATCCTCTCCGATGCTCCTCTGTCAATACCACCCTGCGGAAGTGGCTGCCATAGATGTTCGGTATCCCATAGTGGCGAGCCAGACGCTCGTTGACGAATGTGTGGTCTGCATTTAGAAGGTCGAGGATGCTGCGATCCTCGCGAATAAGGCTTTCCAGGAAAAGCTCCGTCTCCTGACCGAAGGCTTCCCTAAGGTTGTCGTCGAAGTAGGGAAAGGTGTCGGGATCCGGACTGACCGAGCGGAGCTGACGAAGCTGCAGCCACTGCCCGCCGAAATTGATCACCAGAGCCTTTGAGCGACTGTCGGTGAGCAAACGTCGCACCTCCCGCTCCAGTACCACAGGATCCTTGAGCTGGCCTTGTTCGGCCAGGTCCAAAAGCTGATCGTCCGGTATGCTGCTCCAGAGAAAGAAGGACAGGCGGGAGGCTAGCTCCAGATCGCTGATAGGATAGGGGGTATCCGGTGCCACGTTCTCCGGATCGAATTCCATGCGAAACAAAAACTCGGGGCCAACCAGAATTCTTGCCAGGGCCCGTCTGATCCCTTCTTCGAACCCTCCCTTCTTCACTCCGACTGTGTAAAAGTCGAGGAGAGTTTGGAGGTCTTGGTCTGTGAGTGGCCGGCGATATGCACGACGTGCCAGCGTGGAGAGGATCTCCCTGGCGCAGGGCTCCTCCTGCTCAACGGTGTCGGGGCGGCACACAAAAATCTTGCGGCGGCTGGGCGTCTCTGTCATTCCTGTTGGGTTGTAAGGTCCACCAATACTGATCGTGCCCACCCAGGGTGCACCTCCCTTATGCTGGAGCAAATCATACTGCGTCATTCGCGGAAGACGCGGACCTTCAGGAACCGAGGTTTCCTTGACGAAAGCCACTCCGACCATTCGTGGGCCCGCGGAGGCTGGAAAGCGAACCTCCAGGACCTCATCGGCCGTGCGCTCGTAGACCTCCTGTTTGGGGTCTCCCATAGCGGCGGATGAGAAGATTCCCGCTGACCGGCCATGCTTTTCCCCACCGATGGTGAATCGTTTGACTCTGACGCCATCCAGAAGGACGTCCAGATGGTGGGGCTCGCCAATGCCTCGGATGTAATCCCTGGAGTTTTTGGCCAGACGAACTTGGATGATGTACTCGCCGTCGAGCGGAAAGTGATGACGAACGGCGATTCCGCCACGTGACCCCAAAGGAAGATCCTCATTCATGCGGTCTTCCTGGACGTAGTATTTGGGGACATTGTAGGTTTCAAAGACGGGGAGAACATCGGGATCTCCAACGGCCAGGCGAGAGATCTTGCCTGCGGCTGCCAGGTATCTTTCCATCAGCAAGGGAGACACAGTAAGAACTTCTCCGATGTTGTCAAAGCCATATCGGGAATCATCCGCGGGCAGGAGAGTCATTCCGTCAATATCGAGGGCCAGTAAATCGCGCACCGCATGGGTGTACTCGATGCGGTTGAGACGATGAAGCACCGGTCTGCCCGGATTGGGATGGGCCGCTGCCGCTCTGTCCAGAGCCGTCTCCAGGTAGGTGGCCAGGGAGTCATAAGTGGCCTGATCGGGACGGGGCATGCCGGCAGGCGGCATGGTGCCGCTGCGCAGCTTCTTGACCACTTTTTCCCACACCTCGGGTTCCTGGCCGATCTTTTCGACATCTGCCTGGTCGAGCAGAAGCTCTGCCGTACGGGCCCTCTGGTTGTGACAGGTCACGCAGTATTGGTCCAGAACAGCGCGATAGGAAGGGTTGTGCGCGGGTAAGAGATTTTGCATCCCGGCTGCTTGAAGGGAACCCACCCCCACCAGCACGATTGCAATCGAGCCTAAGGTCTTGAGGTGATCAGGGATTTGTTTTCTTTTTCTTCGGCTCATAAGCAGGGGGACCACCGGGAGGGGTACGCCCCGGGTCGCTGCGAGAGATCTTCGCCAGTTTCCGCTCAACGGCGCCCAGTTCAAGAAGCAGATCGGCCGTACTCTCGTGGAAATCATAGCGGCCTTGCAGGCCTGTACTCGGACTCAGTCCCCGTGCCAGGGTCCACGGTGTCTGTCCTGACCGGTCCGCCAGGTCCACTTCGGCGCCCTGTTCCACCAGGAACTGAACGACTTCGTTGTCTCCCGCCAGGGCCGCGGAGTGTAGTGCGGTCTGGCCTGATGCGTTGGTTCGATTGACGTCGGCACCCAGTTTGACCAGCAGTTTGACGGCTCCCAAAGGGTCACCCAATCTTCTGTTCAGCGTCCCTTTCCATCGATACCGGCTCTCTCCCGCAGCCGCCATGAGTGGAGAGGTGTCGTTGTCGGCCCCGCTCATGGGACTGTAGGTCCCCAGTAGCGGATCTGCGCCGTTGTCGGCCAGGATTCTTATGATCTCGACATCGGCTGCTAGCGCTGCCAGTAGAAGCGGCGTCTGGGCGGCCATTCCGACACCTGCCGAAGGGGCTTCAGGTCCGAGCGGAGCGGATCGCGTAATCTGAGGATTGGGGTCCGCTCCATGGGCCAGCAGCGCCTCCACCAATTCCGGCATGTTGGGCGGCACGGGACGGTAGAAATCGTCGTATTTGAGGCCGTCGGTGGTTGAGAGTCCTTGCGGAACCGCGTAGTGCAAAGGGGTCACGCCCCTGTGGTCCGGGGAATTGGGGTCGGCGCCTTTCTCCAACAGAAAAATCGAGAGGGCTTCGTGACCGCTGCCGCTTGCCACCGTCAGCACATTGCCGTGTTGCGGTGTGGCTGC
>JAZFTY010000277.1:0-25308 GCA_036446935.1 Acidobacteriota bacterium
CCTGGTGGCAGCACTGTTTGTCACCTTTCTGGAGATCTATAAAATCGAGTTTGAAGAACAGCTGGCTTCGGGCGCCCATCCCAGCGTACGGATCAGAGAGGAAGAAAGAAACCCCACCCCTAAACTGTAATGGCATTTGTCAGCCCGAATTTCTCACACCTACTCGTCACGAAGCGGCGGAAGGGCCGGACTGACAAGGCGCTCGACCGAGGCCCCCGCAAACGTACTGTAGGGTACGTTGAGGAGGCCGACGGAGTGGAACGCAGTCAGGCCGGATCATTGCGCCGATGCAGTAGAGGAGGTGTGAGAAGTGCGGGCTAGAGCCTTGACCATTGCCGGGTCTGACAGCGGCGGTTGTGCCGGCATTCAGGCCGATCTGAAGACCTTTGCCGCGCTGGAGGTGCACGGGATGAGTGTCATCACTTCCGTGACCGCCCAGGACACCAGACGCGTCCACACGGCCTCCGACCTGCCCCTTGAGACCATCGAACGCCAAATCGAAGCGGTGATCGAGGACATTGGAGTCGATGCTGTCAAAACGGGGATGCTTCCCTCCGTTGAGATCATTGACGTGGTCAGCGAGAAAGTGAAGCAGTTTCAGATCGAACGTCTGGTTGTGGACCCCGTGATGTTGAGTACAGGAGGAGATCCACTGATGGGTCAGGAGGCAATGGAAGTGATGAAAAGCAAGCTGTTTCCCCAGGCATTGGTGGTGACCCCCAACCTGCAGGAAGCGGAACTTCTGACCGGGCACAAGATCACGAAAGAGAAGGAATTGAAAGTGGCACTTGAGGAAATCTTTGAATTGGGGCCTACCTCAGTCATCGTCAAAGGGGGCCACAGTGCAGATCTGAACCAAGCCACCGATCATTTTTTTGACGGTAAGACATTCAGGTTGTTCTCCGAACCTCGCATTGAAACACAGAACACCCACGGCAGCGGATGTACGTTCGCCGCCGCTATCACCGCTTACCTGGCCCGCGGACTGGATCTCATGGAATCCATCGCCAGCGCAAAGAAGTACACCACGGAAGCCATCCGTCATTCCTTTCCACTGGGCCAGGGCCACGGGCCGCTGGGCCATTTTTGGAAATTCTGGCAAAGTGAGCGGTAGACGCTCTCTCTAACCTGTGGTGAGACTTTTTCCCCGCACCCATTTGTGATAATCTAATAGAACCAAGTACTGATTTACGCATATTCTAAGTGTTTGGAAGGAGATCAGTTATGGCTTCTAAGGGAGATAAATTTGTTTACTTTCTGGTAGGGGGATTTGTGGGTGCATCGGTCGCCTTACTTATTGCCCCCAAAACCGGGGATCAGACCCGGGAGTTCCTGGAAAATCAGTACAAGGCAGGAACTGAAGGGTTAACGGAGAAGTTTCGAGAGGGTCGAGAGTTTGTCACCGACAAATCGCTTGCCGTGACCGATGAGGTCACCGAGAGGATCAATCAGGGAAAGGACCTTTTGCAGCAACATAAAGAGCAAGCCTCTGCGGCCATTGCGGCGGGAAAAGAAGCCTATGCCAGGGAAAGGACCGAACTGGACGACGTGGGCAACGGGAAGAAAAGTAAAAAGAAACCAGTTTCCTAGTAAAGCAATCAGCTTCCTAGTGTTGAAAGGAATGCCCTGTGAATCTTGAAACGCTTCTATTGGTCTTCGTCGGTATCAGCGCAGTTGCCTTTATGCTCCAGTGCTTTTCCATGTGGAAAGCTGCACGGACCATCGCCAAAACCGTGGAGCGACTGGAACAGGAAACGAAGAAATTGCGAGGGGATGCTCACGAACTGATGGAGAGAGCCCAGGGAATTGTGGAAAGCATGGCACCTCTGGGTCGGATCGCTGAGAGCCTAAAGGCCAATATGGATCTTGTCTCTGAGATGGTAAAGGAACGAGTCCAGGATCTGGACGAGTTCGTCCAAGAAATGACCGAGATGGGTCGAGAACAAGCTTCCAAGGTCAACCATGTGGTCACGGACACCGTTGAAAAGTTTGAGCAGACCACGGAGATGATTCACCAGGATGTTCTCAAACCGGCCCTTGAGATTTCTTCATTTTTAAAGGGAATCAAAGCAGGGCTGTACTATCTCTTCAACAAAAAGACTCCCCCACCTCCAAGCAAGAGCCACGCTGAGGACGAGCTTTTCATATAGCCGGGACTATCCATAGATTCTCTACTGCAGTGCCGCAATCATCCACGCTGACCGCGTTGTGCTTCCTCGGGCTCCTCGGCGTACTGCACGAGTACGCCTGCGGGGCCCTTCCTCGCACGCCTTGTCATCGCGGCGCCTGCGGCACTTCGTGACGAGAACCTATGAATAATCCCGGCTAGCGCGTTCCAGGTTTCAAGTTTCAGGTTTGAGATCCCAAACAAATTCCAAATCCTAAATCTCAAATTATAAACAAATCACAAATTCCAAGGTCCAAATCACAAACAAACTCAGAATTAAACAGTCCGGGAACTCCCTCTCTCAAGGGTTTTTTACTTGGAATTTAGAATTTGGAATTTGTTTGGGATTTAGGTTTTGGAATTTGGAATTTCGGGAAAATTCGGGGACAGGCCCCGAGTTTTCCCTATATATCTCCCCAGCGCAATAGGACACTGCCCCAGGTAAACCCCGCTCCAAAGCTGGCCAAAAGCAGGAGATCTCCGTTTTTGATTCGTCCCTGCTGATGGGCCTCGGTCAAGCCGATGGGGATAGTAGCCGCCGTCGTATTGGCGTATCGGTCAATGTTGATGACCACCCGATCGGGAGAAAGGCCCAGGCGCTTCAACGAGGATTGGATGATTCTCAGGTTGGCCTGGTGGGGAATGAATAGATTCACATCATCGGCGGTGTAGCCATTTCTCTCCAGAATGTCTCTGGACACCTCAGTGATCAATTTCACAGCATGTTTAAAAACATTTCTCCCATCCTGATGCACGTAGTGCATTTTCTTGTCGATGGTTTCATGACTGGCCGGATGAAGGCTGCCCCCAGCAGGCATGTAGAGAAACTTCCCCCCTGCTCCGTCGCTGTGAAGCAGGAAGTCGATGATCCCGACGTCATGGTCCTCGGTGGGCTCCAGCAAGATGGCTCCCGCTCCATCGCCAAAGAGCACACAGGTACTTCGATCCTCGAAATTGAGTATCGAACTCATCACATCCGTTCCCACCACCAGGACCTTCTTGTACATCCCGGTCTGGACAAACTGTGCACCCGTGGCCATGGCATAGAGGAAACCCGAGCAAGCGCCTGAAAGGTCAAAGCTCCAGGCGTTCCTGGCACCGATCTTGTCCTGGACAATGCAGGCAGTGGAAGGAAACATCATGTCGGGAGTCACGGTGGCAACAATGATCAGATCCAGCTCCTCAGGTCGAAAACCTCCGCCTTGAAAAGCGTTCTCAATGGCCTTGACGGACAGATCACTGTTGGCCTGCCCATCGGACACGAAACGTCGTTCCGAAATCCCACTGCGCTCGCGGATCCACTCGTCGGAGGTATCCACCAAAAGTGCCAAATCGTCATTGGTCACTCGTTTCTCCGGCACATACATACCCAGGGCCGTAATCTGAGCTCGTATTTTCTTCAATGGCATACCCCCTTGCATGGCTTCATTTTGCCAGACTACTGAGACAGCACTTCCACATCTTTTGGCAACTTGAAACGGAACTGTCGATCAGAGATTTGTATGTTTTCACGGAAGTTCTTCATGATGTATTCGTTACGGTTTCCGATCGGCTCAATGACGATCAACCTATAGATGAGATAGGTTGACGGATCAATTTCCAACATCAAATGTGAATAGCCACCCTGAGGTTGCTTCGGCGTCAGTCGTACGAGTATGTTCTCGTCCCGAAGTGGCTTTTCCGCTTCTTCCAGTTCAATCTGAAAGTCCTCCTGAATCTTCCCCTTCCCCACCAGAAAGAGCAAAGGTGTCGAGGCGTTGTCCAGGTCCAAATCTGAGACGATGACCTGGTTGTCCTGGGGAACATAAAAATAGCTTTTTTTACCATCGGCGATAAAGAGTTTTGGGGTGGGCTGCAGGTATTCCCAATACATTTTTCCCGGCTTTTTCATTTTTACGACCCCTGACTCCCGCAGTTGAATGCCCCCCCCTTGGAACATTTGTTCAAAGTCCGCTGAAAAGCTTTCCAGCGACTCATACTTTTGTTGCAGTCGGGCAATCAGCTCATCTGGGGCCTGAGCGATAGGCATCCCCGACATCGCGAGGATGAATGTGGCTACCTGACAGAATCGAGTCATTGCCTTGGAGTCTCCGACTCCTCACCCCTAAAGCTCTCATAGAGAATGAAAAGAACTCCGCACGTGATGGCGGTGTCGGCTACATTGAAAGTCGGCCAGCGAAAACGATCCTGCCAATACACCTCGATGAAATCAGTGACATGGTGGTGGACGATCCGCTCAAGAAAGTTACCCAGAATTCCACCCAAAAGCAGTCCCAGCGACATCAAGAGCTGGGTCTGGTTCAAAGGCGTAGTCCAAATGTAGTAGATCACAACGATCACGGCCACGATCGCCAGGACTGACAGAATGATCTCTTTCCAGGGTGACTGGGAATTGTGGAACAAACCAAACGCGATCCCCTCATTTTGTACATAGTGAATCTTGAAGAAACCGTCTATGACACTGTAATCGTGAAGCCAGATGGCGTTCCGGATCCACCACTTGGTGAGCAGATCCAGCGTAAGGATCACGAAACCCAAGACAATAGCAACGGTGCGCATCTTTGCCTCAACCACGTCCCTTGTCGATCTCCTTGAGAATCTCGAAGCAGCGAGAACAGAGTGTGGGTATTTCGCTGTGTAACCCCACCGATGGAGAATAGGTCCAACAGCGCTCGCACTTGTCTCCCGGGGCCTTGGAAACACTCACTTCGATCTCTTCTCCGGACAGTTCCGAACTCTGAGTCAGCTCGACGTCAGAAACAATGAAGAGAAAGCGGAGATCCTCGGCAAAAGATTGCAAGTACTCGAAGATATCCGAACCACAACGAATTTCTACCTTAGCTTCCAGCGAATTGCCAATCTGTTTCTGTTGCCGACTTTCCTCCAGTGCTTTGCTCACTTTGGCCCGAATCTCCAGCAGTCGCTCCCACCTGCTCAGTAACTCGTCGTCTTGATATTTATCGATCTCCTGAGAAAATTCAGCCATATGGATCGACTCAACCGGTTCACCCTGGGGATAAAGATTCTTCCAAATCTCTTCACAAGTGAAGGGCAGGATGGGCGCGAAAAGCCGGACAAGAGTGTCGGTGATTCTAAAGAGTGCTGTTTGCGCAGACCTCCGATCGAGCGAGTCGGGAGCCAGGACATAAAGACGGTCCTTTAATATATCGAAGTAGAAATTAGACAAGTCAACGACGCAAAAATTGTAAAGGGTGTGATAGACGACGTGAAATTCAAAGTTCCGGTAGGCTTCCCGAACCCGGCGCTCCACACGACCCATGCGGGCCAGCGCCCAGCGGTCCAGCTCGGTCAAATCTTCGTCGATCACCGGTTGGAGGTGATCGAAATCAAACAGGTTACCCAGAAGAAAACGATGGGTATTGCGGATCTTTCGATAAGCCTCCCGCAGCCGTGAAAGAACTTCCTCTCCCAAACGAGCGTCCTCTGTGTAGTTAATGGAGGAAACCCACAAACGGAGAATCTCCGCTCCATTGTCTTTCATCACCTCAAGGGGAGAGATGACATTGCCGCGAGATTTGGACATTGCACGTCCTTCCACGTCCAGCGCCCAGCCGTTACAGATGGCAACACGGTAAGGCGCTGCGTCCTGAACACCCACTGCAACTAAAAGCGAGCTATGAAACCAGCCCCGGTATTGGTCCCCTCCTTCCAGATAAACGTCTGCTGGCCAAGTCAGATTCTCACGTTCTCCCAACACCACATGATGACTGACGCCGGAATCGAACCAGACGTCCAAAATGTCGTCCTCTTTTTCAAACTCAGTACAGCCACATTCACAGCGTGTACCTTCGGGAATCAGTTCGGAAGCCCTCATCGAGAACCAGGCATCGGCACTTTGTTTCTGGAAAATATCAGCCACATGATTGATCACCTCGCTCCGAAGCAGCGGCGACTGACATTCGCTGCAATAGAAGGCAACAATGGGTACCCCCCAGATCCTTTGCCGGCTGATACACCAGTCGGGCCGGGTGGCAATCATATTGCTGATCCGCTCTTCGCCCCATCCGGGGATCCAGCGCACCTTTTTGACCTCTTCCAGGGCCCGTTGGCGTAGTTGTGCGTGATCCATACTGATAAACCACTGCGAGGTGGCCCGAAAGATCACAGGATTGTGACAGCGCCAGCAATGTGGATAACTGTGCACGATGGGTTGTTCCGCCACCAGCACCCCCTTTTCACCCATCAACTGGTTGATCTTCGGGTTGGCTTCAAACACCTGCAGATCTGCAAAGTGCTCCACCTCGGAAGTGAATCTACCCGAGGCGTCCACGGGACAGTACACTTCCAGTCCGTTCTCGATTCCCACCAGATAGTCGTCCTGGCCATGTCCGGGGGCAGTGTGAACAGCACCTGTACCCTGTTCGAGTGTGACGTGGTCGGCCAGAATACTCTTCGATTCTTGATCCAACCAGGGATGCCTAAAGACGAGATCCTTCAGGGCCTCTCCCTTGACCGTCCCGACCACAGAATGGCTCTCAAACCCACACTCCTGGGCAACTTGTTCCAGCAACTCTCGGGAGATGATGTAGATCTCATCTGAAACTTCCACCAGGGAGTATTCAAAGTCAGGGTGAAAGCAAACGGCCAGATTGGCTGGGAGAGTCCATGGCGTCGTGGTCCAGATCAAGGCGAAGACCTTCCGCTTATCCCACTGGGGATCCAGACCGGCTGCCCCTTCGAGGACCGGAAATTTCACATAGACGGAGGGACTGGTGTGATCGGCATACTCCACTTCCGCCTCCGCCAGAGCCGTTTCACAAGTGATACACCAGTGCACCGGCTTGAGTCCCTTGTAGACACTCCCGTGCTCCACAAATTTCCCGAAGAGTCTGACCTGTTCCGCCACGTACTGGTCACTCATGGTCAGATAAGGAGCGTCCCACTCTCCAAAGATGCCGAGTCGCTTGAACTCCTCTTTTTGGATCTCGACGAATTTGTGAGCATACTCTCGGCACTCACGGCGCACCTTGAGGAGGTCCATATTGGCCGTTTTTTTCCCCACAACTTTGATTTCGATGGGAAGTCCGTGACAATCCCATCCCGGAAGGTAAGGAGCATCGTACCCTTCCATGGTCTTGGACTTCACGATAACGTCTTTCAGACACTTGTTCAGAGCGTGGCCCAGATGAATATGTCCGTTGGCATAGGGGGGGCCATCGTGAAGAACAAAGACCTCTCGTCCCTTCCGTGCAGCACGGATTCGTTGATAAAGGTCCATCTTCTGCCACGCCGCCAACATGCCCGACTCCAGCTTCGGAAGGTTCGCCTTCATGGGGAAGTCCGTTTTGGGCAGGTTAATTGTTTTTTTCAGGTCTAGCGGCTCCGACATATCCCCCTTCATTTTGATTTCGAGCAAAGCAGAACTTTAACAAAAGAAAAAGATTTCTGTTGGGAATTCGGGGAAATGGAAATTCCTAGCGCAGATTGAATTGGACTTCGATGGTAGCCAGGACATCCACTGGCCTTCCCTTGAGGGTACCGGGTCGGAATCTCCAATTGGCGGCTATTTCTTGAATCGCTTTCTCTTCCAGTCCGTAACCCAGGCCTCTGAGCACCTTGAAGCTATCCACCGTTCCGTCCTTTCGAATGACAGCCTGAAGAATGATGACCCCCTGGACTTTCGATTTGATGGCGTCGTCGGTGTAGCTCGGAGTGGTCTGCTGCAAAATCTGGGGCATGGTCACGCCACCACCGATGGTGTAGATTCCCCCATCCCCGGTTCCAGGACCTGTTCCATCAACGGGTCCTCTACCCGAACCACGGGCGGGAGGACCAGGAGGCGCTTCAATATCACCAATGTTTAAATCGGACGCTATTTCCGCCAATACCTTTGGGATTTCTTCGATTTCCTTCTTGAGAATGGGCTCAGGGGCATTGGGAGTGGGATCGGGAATCGGAATCAGATCGGGCTTCGGTTCCGGCACCGTCGGTTTGGGTTCAGGTGGAATGACCTCAGGCGTACTTCCCCCTCCGGCCAGAGCCGCAGGTTCGGCCAATTGCTTCAATACCAGGACCTCTTGAGTGAGAATCAGGACCCGATCACCAAATGAGGGAAAAACGATGATAAAGAGCAGAATATGAAAAAGAGCGGACAACACGGCAGCCACTTGCATGGGCTTTCGCCTGGAAATCTCCCCGTGAAAAGGATTTTGGGGATCGCCCGCGTACTGAAAACGTTCGGCGTCGGTGATCTTCAGAGCAAAGAGTCCCTCTAGAAAATTCCTGCACCTTTCTAGCAAGCTTAACTCCTCTTCGACCATCTTCTTATGGGTGTCCTCTCCCTATCCTAGAAAAGTAAAAGTCTTCGAGTCAACGTACGCCTCTAAGTGGGATGGAAACTCAAGAGGAAAGTATCATTTTTAGCAGTAAATTGTCGCCCCTTATTCTTCCTTCCGATGGATGAGTGACTCGAGAAACTCATGAGTCCGCCGGGGAAATCCTTCCAAGTCGCTTTTCAGTTCCTTTCTCAGGCGGCTGAGATCGGCTGGCGAATCCACGTCATACCAGCAGGGAAGCAAAAAGAACTCATCAGTGGCCAATTTACCCAGGGTTTCCTGCAAGACGACGTCAGTGCCCCAACTCATACTTTCAAAAAGCTCCTTTCTGGGCTCAGAAAGCGCCAGCAGGGAGTAACCCCCATCTTCCACCGGACCGACAACCACCGGAAACCGGGACAGCTTTTCCAGCGCTTCCTGGATATGCACCAGCGGCAAAGAGGGACTATCGATTCCCAAAAGAACCACTCGATCCGAACTTCGGGAAACCATCTCATAGGCGTTCCACATCCGCTCACCCAGGTCGTTACCTTGTTGAGGATGCACTTGAATCGCTTTCGGGAGGTTATGCTCCTGGACAAAGAGTTTCCTTTCAACCTGGAAGCAGTCCGAGAGAAAGAGATATCGAGAATCGCTGAGAGAAGCGGTCCGATCCAGCGTGTCCAACAGCAGTGCTTGATGAAGTTGAAGACAACCCTCTGGAGTCAGAAAGGACTCCAGTCGTGTCTTGACTGCTCCTAACCGAGGGTAGCGGGAAAAAACCAGGAGAGCGTCACTCAAGAGTACTCGGGTTCACAACCCGGATTATGCATAAATTCTCTACTGCACCGATGAAATCATCCGCCCTGCGCTGCGCACCGCCTGTGCGACCCGCAAGCGCGGGCACCCCCGACCTGCAAGCGGGTGCCCCCGCCGTTGTCAGGTCGGCGATTTCGTCAGTTCGTAACGAGAACCTATGCACAATCTGGGTTAATGACTCCAAAAAATGTAGTTTTTCCAACTATCGGGGGTCTCGGACCCCCAGAGAAGGAAACTAATTCTGTGAGGAAAGCCGTATGGGGCCTTGGGCCGCCTCAAAAGCTTCAGGCCGGCTTCTTCGGGTGTTCGATTCCCCTTTTTCCTGTTGCATCGAATGCAACAGCTGACGATGTTCTCCCAACTCTTATGACCTCCTCGAGCCACGGGGATCACATGGTCATAGTTGAGTTGGCTGGGAGAACACTTGCGCCCACAATACTGACAGCAATGACGATCCCGCGAGTAAATGTTGTTTCGCGTGAACTTCACCTGATGGTGGTGTCGCTTCACCTTCACATAGGAAAGCAGCCGCAGAACAGAAGGCAGGGGAACGGAGAAGGAGACACTTCGGATCTCGCGATCGTACTCTGCCAGCACCTCAACTTTTCGTAGGAAGAGCATACACAAAGCGCGCTTCCACGAAATCACGTGCATGGGCTCGTAAGTTGAATTCAAGACCAGTATCTGTTGCATAGCCGGCAATGAATATCTACTGCATCGTCAGTTCTGTTGTCAACACTTTCGCTTCAATCAATATTATTCAGTATTATCGCCTGTTGAGGTATTTACTCTCATGAAAAGTGTTGGCTCGGTCCTCTCCCATTTTCTGGATAGGATTGCCTCGGACGAGGAAATTGCACTTATCTTTCTCAGTGAACTGTGGCCTCAAATCGTGGGAACGGATTTGGCTTCCAAGAGCCGCCCTCTGGCTCTTCGGAATAAAAGATTGCTCCTGACTGTTCCCAGCGAGATCTGGGCCAAGGAGCTGACACAGCTACGAGAAATGCTGGTTGATGCTGTAAACACGCATTGGAATTTGAGTTTGATTGAAAAAATCGATTTCGAAGTTCAAGGGTAGGAAACCAGAAAGTTGTCTCAGGCTACCCAAAAAACCTATAATTAGCGGCTCATGTTTCATTGCCTGCTGGTCATCGCAGTCCTCTGCTGGAGTATCTGTCCCGCTGTTTTGGGACAGCTTCTCCATCGCCGCGTCGATCCCTCTTTTCTGGAAGAGGATCTGACATTTGATACCAACACGATTCCCCTGGTCGATAACGGTGGCGCTGCTCTAGCGGATCTCAACTTCTCACCTAATGTGGTTTTTTCGCCTGATCCCAGGAAGGCCTTTGTCAGCTATCCAGGCTCCCATAAGGTGCTCGTGTTCGACCCCATAGAAGGCACTCCCCTGGAGCCAACCCCATTGATTGAAGTTCCCGACAATCCAGCCTTGATCACGCTAACACCAGACGGGAAAAAGATTGCGGTGGTTTCCCTGTTTCTCCGGAACAACTTACCCCAGAGCGGAGAGAATTTCGTGGGTGAGAATATTGGAGCCATTTCCATCATTGACGTCGAGACTCTTGCAGTCCAGACACTCAACCTTACGGAAGTCTTCTTTTCCTTTGCCAATAACATCGTCTTTTCTGCAGATAGCCGAACCGGCTTTGTGGCCTCCTCCGGAACCGACCAGATTCTCCGTTTCGACGTGGACAGTGCTTCAGAAATCACTCCCCGGTTGGAAATGATCGAGGGAACCCGCCCCTCCTCCATCGCCATGAGTCCCGACTTCAGCTTCTTTGTGACCGTCCTGGTAGGCTCAAACTCGCTTCCGGTACAGGATGTTGCCGATTCTCTACAGGTCATCGATACCGGTTCATTTATGGTAACAAGAGGTATCGTTCCCACCCTCGAGGACCCCCTGTTTCCCCCTCACGGTTTTGTTGTCGCCAACACACTGGCTATCTCCGCTGATGGAAGGTATGGAATGATTGCCGATCAGGAACTCAGCTCAGCCTCGCCGCAGCCTGAGACCTTTCTCGACCATGCCCTCTTGCTGGATCTGGAGACCGGCGAAACTGTTCAGATCTTCCAGATTTCCGGACTCTCGGGACCTTCCTTTCTGGTTCCTGGAGGGAAGCACTTCGTGACCCTCAGTGGGCGGGCGGTTGCCGTTACCAATATCCAGACCCAGGAACTGACCGTGGTACCGACACCTTTCTTTCTCAGCGGATTTCGACCCACCAGCCGTCCCGCTTTTGCCAGCGACGGTTCCCGAATGTACGTGGCCTCGGCTACTCGCGATTTTCTGCTCGATTTTGATATCAACCAGGGTGTCTTCACGCGCTTTCTCGACATCGGCCCAGGGATGGAACGGGAAGCCAATGGAGTAACCTTCACACCTCCGGCCGCTCCCCTTGATCTGGCCTGGGCTCCGAACCAATCCCTGTTCACGGCAGTCAAGTTCAATTCCAATGTGATCGATGTGTTCAGGGATACGCGCAGATTCTGGATTCCCCGTCTTCTTTCCGACCAGGAGTTCTTTACCGGCATCACCTTGGCCAATAACTCCCCACGGGTTGCGACGATCGCAACAACGGCCCTGGATACCACGGGCAGACTCCTTTTGAACGATCCCGCTACGGAGGATCTTGTCGACTTTGTGCAGCCCGAGGACATCGTCCTGGGAACAGACCAGCAGACCTCCTTTACCATTCGTGAGCTTGTGCAGGCCACACCCAACTCAACCATCGACGGATGGCTCAGCTTCGACAGCGATGAATTTGCAATGGCAAGCTTTTTCTTCACTGGAGATTTGCAGCTCAGACGCCTGGATGGAGGACTGGCCAATTTCAGAACCTCCACCGAACTGATCTTCCCTGAGGTCCAGGTACGCGACGGCTTCGCGACTATAGTCTCGCTTTTGAACCCCAATCTCGAGAGCACCGAGGCCACAATGAGTCTTTTTAGCAGCGAAGGCGAACTGATCGAAGAGATCACCAGTGCCTTGCCTGACGGCGTCCTGACCTCACCTCCTCTGCGCGAACCGGATCCGGAAGTGGAGGTCCGAACCGCGGTGTTCACCGAAGAAGCCTACGAAAACTTTGTCGACGGCTACGTACGGGTGTCCAGTCAGACAGGACTTCTTGCCTTTGAGCGCTACTTCGACAATGAACGCCTGGCGGGTCTGAATGGAATTCCGGTGGGACCGCAGGCTGAACTGCAAACCACGCTATATATTCCCGAGGTCCAGGCCTTCGCGGGTTCCGAGACTTTTGTGAACCTGATACACGCCGGCACGGGAACTGCCAACCTCACCCTCTCACTGAAGGGAAATCTGGGAGTGGATCTGACAGCGCCTGTGAATCTGCAGCTGGAGGCAGCTCATTCTCTCAGGAGAAATGTGGTCGAACTTTTTGATCTGGCGGATCAGGGAGCCCTCAGCGGATGGATCCTCATTGAATCCGACATTCCCGGAATTGTGGGCAATGCCGAAGTCAATAGTGTTTCCGGGCTAGCGATGACCAGCATCCTGCTTCAAGGTCCCCCGATGGACACTTTCGTCTTTTCCCATGTGGTTCAACGTTTCGGTATATCCACCCGTCTTGTCCTTCTCAATCCCGGACCCGCCACCGCCAACGTGCAAATCGAAGTCTACGGGTCTGACGGCTCCTTGCTGGACGGTCTCTCTTTGTCGATTGCACCCTCCCAGCGGGAATCGCGGCTGTTGAAGGAACTCTTTCCCCGTTTACCCGACTTGATCGGAGGTTCCATCCAGGTCTCATCCGATCAGGGCCTTATCGGACTCGAGCTCTTCTTCGCAACCAACCCCCACTTTTTGGCAAGTGTTCCGGCCCAACCCGTCAATCCTTAGTTTTTCCAGCGATCCGCTGGGTACATCCAAGTAGAATGTGCCATAATGAAGTGCGCATGAAACGCTTGACTGTGTTGATTCTCTTTACCTTTCTTGGCTCCGGGTACCTCGTTGCCCAAACCCCTGACCTGGCGGGATCCTACTACCATTTCAGTCTGGCCAAGATGCACGAATCTCGCCAAGAGTACCGTGAAGCCATCTCCGAATTCGAGAAAGCCATTCCTCTCGATCCCACAAGTGGAGCATTGAGAGTGGAGTTCGCCGAGACTTTATGGGAAGCCGGAGAGAACAAGCGCGCCATAGAAGAGTGCCAGGAGGCCATCAAACTGGATCCCGAGAGCAGTGCTCCCCACTTTCTCCTGGGCCGTATCTACGCCACTCTTCGGACCGCAGATCAGGCTCAGGTACTTGATCAGGCCATTGAAGAGTTCGAGAGAACGGTTGAGCTGGAGCCGGATCACACCCAGGCCCTTTACGACCTGGGACGACTCCACCTGGCCAAGAAGAATTATCAAAAAGCAGTGGACATCCTGGATCGGTTTAGTCAGCTGCAGCCCTGGATCCCTCAAGCCTACTTGTTGAAGGCCCGAGCACAGATTGAGCTCAATCAGATTCAAGAGGCTATCGAGTCGCTTGAACGTTCCTTTTCCTATGATGAAACCGACCTTGAAAACCTCAAATTGCTGGGAAACCTCTACGAACAGACAGGTCAACGTGAAAAAGCGAGGGAACTTTATGGCAGGTCGCTCGCTAGTACGACTGATCCTGATATTCAGTTCCGGCTGGCGATTTTGCTGACCGAGCAGAATCAATTTGTCGAGGCGGTATCCATTCTCCAGGAATTGGTAAAAAACTATCCGAGGAACGTTCGCATCAATATTTCCCTGGCGCGAGCTCTGCGAGGAAACAACAAGCATGCTGAGGCAGCTGAGGTCATCAAGACGGCACTGCAAGACGATCCCAACCACTACAGGCTCAATTTTGAGCTGGCTGAGCTTATGGCATTACTGGGAGAGCGCCAGGAAGCCATCGAAACCTTTCTTCGCTTGCGGGACATGAGCGAGTCGAATCAAAGGATCAATGCCATCGACATCAGTCTGGCACTCCTCTATCAACGGACGAGGCAGTTTGACAAGGCCGTTGACCTGTTTCAGGCCGTTGTCCGAAAAAGTCCGGACGATGAAATCGCCAGGCTACGTTTGGCTTATGCCCTCAAGGACGCAGGTCGGCTCCAGGAGGCTCTGAACCTGAGTGAACAGCTCTTGAAGGGGAGCACAGCCCAAACTTATGAAGAACAGCCCAACAAGACCTATCTAGTGGTTGCCCATGCACAGATGCTCTCCGCAGACAATCAGTTGGAAAAGGCCGTGGCCATGCTCAACAATCAGATCGCTCAGTCTTCGAGTCCGGAAGAACTCTACCTGGCGGCCAGCCAGCTTTATGTGGATCACGAAAACCACGAGGAAGCGGAGCGGATGATCCGAGAAGGGATGTTTCGGTTCCCAGACAGCGAAAAAATGCGCTTCCAACTGGGAGCCGTGTACGAAGGACAGGGAAAACTGGAGGAAACCGAGGCGGTTTTTCAAGGTATCCTGAAGAGTCATCCCCAACATGCAGGTGTCCTCAATTATCTCGGCTACATGCTGGCCGACCGGGGTCTTCGCTTACTCGAATCACTGGATTACATCAGCAAGGCCGTGGAAATCGAACCGCACAACGGCGCCTATCTAGATAGCTTGGGCTGGGTCTACTTCAAGCTCAATCAACTGGACCTGGCAGAAACCAACCTTCTTCTGGCACTTAGACTCAGCGACAGCGACCCGACGATTTACGAACATTTGGGAGATCTTTACTCTAAACTGAAACAGTACGGTCGAGCGCGAACCTACTACCGACACTCCGTCTCATTTGCCGAGAACGAAGAACAGGAGAAAGTTCAGAAAAAACTGACGGACCTGGAACTCCTTATTGGAAACAATCTTTGACTTTCAGGTCGAATCACGTTGAGACGACTATCCGTTCCTTCCTTCGCCAAGATCAATTGGACTCTCAGAATTCTAGGTCAGCGCAGTGACGGCTATCAACAAATCAGGACCATCTATCAGACCGTTGACCTGCGTGAGGAGCTTGTTTTTGAAACAACCTCGAACCGGGAGATTGAGCTTGAAGTCGTGGGGAGAAAGGTAGCTCCCGGAGAAGACAATCTTCTCTACCAGACTGCTGAACTGTTGAGGCAGACCACCGGGTCACAGGCGGGCATCAGGATAAAACTGCAGAAGAAGATCCCTGTCGGAGCCGGCCTGGGAGGAGGCTCCAGCAACGCGGCCCTGGCCCTGTTGGCTCTGAATCAGTTGTGGGACCTTAAGATCGGCGAGAAAAAGCTCGTCGAACTTGCGGGTCAGTTGGGCTCGGACGTTCCCTTCTTCCTTGTGGGTGGCACCGCCGTGGGGTGGGGACGAGGAACCGAGGTGGTTCCCCTGCCCGACCTGCCGCAGGAGAAAAGTGTCCTCTTGTTGTATCCCCATCTTGAGATTTCCACCCGCGAGGCCTACTCCCTGGGAAAGTGGGGAACATACGGTGGGCCACGGAAATTGACACGAGAATGGGCGGAGACTACAATGCGAAGTCTTCTCCGGGCCGTGGGCCCAACGGGAGATGGTTGGTCTTTCCTGGAAAATGATTTCGAAGACGTCCTTTTCGCTCATTACCCTGTTCTTGTTGGGGCTCGGGAGGCCCTGAAAAAGGCAGGCTGTGAGCGAGCGATGCTGTGCGGGAGCGGATCGACGCTTTTGGGATTTGGCAGTGACAAGCAGGTGAAGGAAGCAGCTGCAGTCGTTACACGAGAAGGAATCGGAGAGACTTTTTTCTGTCGTACCCTTTCCCGGAAACACTATAGGCAAGTTCTTATGAACTCAGGTTTGCTCTTGTTATAACCATGTCCAACCTCAAGGTTTTTTCAGGCACCGCGAACCTTCCTCTGGCTCAGGAAATCTGTGCCCATTTGGGCGTCGCTTTAGGACAAGTGAAGCTCAAGCGCTTCAGTGACGGTGAAGTGAACTTTCAGATTCTGGAGAATGTGCGAGGGACAGATGTCTTCATCGTTCAACCCACTTCCCCACCCGTCAATGAAAACCTCATGGAGCTGCTGATCATGATCGATGCTTTCAAAAGGTCTTCAGCCCAGAGGATTACAGCCGTCATCCCTTACTATGGGTATGCTCGCCAGGACCGAAAGGACAAACCTCGGGTACCGCTCTCTTCCAAACTGGTCGGAGATTTGCTTTCTGCGGCGGGGACTCACCGCCTGCTGACCATGGATCTCCATGCAGGGCAGATTCAAGGTTTTTTTGACATCCCCGTAGACCACCTGTTTCCCATGCCCATTTTCTTTCAATACATCTCCGACTTGGAGGTGGAAGATCTGATGGTCATTTCACCCGATGCCGGAGGAGTCGAGAAGGCCAGAGCTTATGCAAAAAGACTGAGTACAAGTCTGGCCATTATCGACAAGCGACGAGTGGACGACAACGAAGCGGAAGTCATGCACATCATCGGTGAAGTGAAGGGCAGGAATGTGATCATCATAGATGACATGATCGACACCGCCGGAACCCTGGTTCGGGCTACGGATGCCCTGATCCGCGAAGGCGCCAAAAAGGTGTTTGCGGCCGCCACACATCCCGTCCTGTCGGGGCCGGCCGTCCAACGAATCTCGGAGTCGGGCTTTGAAAGTGTCCTGGTATCCAATACCATCTTTCTGCCCGAAGAGAAACAAATACCGAAAATTAAGGTTCTGAGTGTAGCCAGCCTTTTGGGTGAAGCGATTAAGTCGATTCATGAGGAGACCTCGGTAAGCAAGCTTTTCATTTAGGACCGGGTACGGGTTATAATACCCCCTTTTAATTTCTTAGAGGCATGAAGCAATGGCGGAAATAACGGTTCAAGCAGAAGAGCGGCAGGAGGTTGGAAAGGGTCCAAACCGCCGCCTGCGCACCCAGGGAAAAATTCCGGCTGTGCTCTATGGACACGGCCTGGAATCCTTGTCGGTCAGCGTCAACACAGGAGATGTGGACCAAATCCTATGCTCAGAAACCGGACATAATACAATCTTCCAACTCCAGGTGGGGAGTAACTCCACAACTGTTCTGATCCGGGACTATCAATTGGACCCTGTCAAAGGGACCCTGTTGCACGCTGACTTCCAGGTTGTGGCTCTGGACAAGAAAATGGCCTTCGCCGTCCCCGTCCAGACCATGGGCACAGCCAGTGGCGTGACGGCTGGAGGGGTGCTGGACATCGTCCTTCGGGAAATCGAATTGGAGTGTCTTCCCTCTGATGTGCCGGATCACATCTCTGTGGATATCACCGAGCTTGAGATCGGTGATTCGGTTCGAGTGGAGGCTTTGCAAATTGATCTTTCCAAGATCAGCGTCCTATCTGATCCAGCCCTGGTGATTCTCTCCATAGTGCCGCCTCATGTGGAGGAAGAACCCGAGGTCATAGCCGAGGAGGAAGAAGAACTGGAGGAGCCAGAGTTGATCAAGAAGGGTAAGGCCGAGGAAGAAGAAACGGAGGAGGAGGGAAAAGGGAAAGACCAGGGGGCCAAGCAAGACAAGGAGTAGCTCAGGCGTGTATCTCATCACCGGTTTGGGAAATCCGGGTCGCTCCTATTCGAACAACAGGCACAACGTAGGATTCATGTTGGTGGATTTGATGGCTGCAGAAGCAGGCAGGAAGTTTAAGCGACGGGGCAGTCATTCACTCACCTGCAGTGTGGAACGGGCCGGAGAAGAAGTGATTCTTGCCAAGCCTCAAACTTACATGAACTTAAGTGGTAGGGCCGTGCAGGAACTCCTGGAGCACTATCCCGTGGACATGACCCAGTTGCTTATTGTCTATGACGAGCTGGCATTGCCCCTGGGAACCCTTCGAATCCGTCCATCGGGAAGCTCCAGTGGTCAAAAAGGTATGCGGTCCATCCTCGAAGCTTTGGGGACCCAAGACGTGCCTCGATTACGCATCGGGATCTTACAGGGTACCCCTCCCGATGATTATTCTGCATTCGTTCTGGACGATTTCAGAAAGGGCGAACGCAAGGTTCTTGAAGAAACTCTGGATTGCGCCATCAAGGCCATCGACACCCTCGTGTCTGATGGCATAGAGCAAGCCATGTCGATCTACAACTGAGCCCGGACTATGCATAATCCGGGCTGTAACGATCGCCGAATGGCTCCAATCCACACATGATAAAGGCAAACGAAGTATGACGACTTACATCAACTTGTATCCCGTAGTGGGACTCCTGGGACTGATTTGTGCGGGCCTCCTGTACTTCCACATCAAGAGAATCAAGATCACCGATAGTGCAATGGAAGAAATTGCCGATGCCATCCATCAAGGGGCAATGATTTTCCTGCGCCGTGAATACGCCATCTTAGTTGGGTTTATTGTGGTGGTCTTTGGACTTCTCTTTTATGCCATTTCTCCCTGGACAAGCTACACTTTTCTGGGCGGTGCCTTGAGTTCCATGTTGGCCGGATTTATTGGACTGAAGGCAGCCACTCGCGCCAATGTTCGCACCACTCAAGCCGCTGAAGAATCGGGTATCGAGATGGCTTTAAACGTGGCATTCTCGGGAGGTGCCGTGATGGGCCTGTCCGTTGCCAGCCTAGGTCTCATTGGAGTCAGCGGCACTTATCTGCTCTACCATCACGACCTTATTGATGTCGCGACGATCAGCGGTTTCGCGATGGGGGCCAGCTCCATTGCCCTCTTTGCCAGGGTGGGTGGTGGTATCTTTACCAAGTCCGCCGACATGGGCGCCGACCTGGTTGGAAAACTCGAGGCCGGTATTCCGGAGGATGACCCTAGAAATCCAGCTACCATTGCCGACAATGTGGGGGATAACGTTGGAGATACAGCAGGGATGGGGGCCGACATCTTCGAAAGTTATGTGGGTTCAGTCATTGCAACCATCGCCATCGCCGCTACCGGGACATCGAAGATCCTGGAAATCACATTGGAGAGTCGGCACCTGTACATGGTGCTCCCACTGACCGTGATCGTGATTGGGTTGCTTGCCTCGGTGATCGGTATTGCTTCCATGAGGCTCCTGAGAACCCTGGGTCCCGCAGCAGCCCTACGCTACTCCACCTATATCAGTGCCATCCTCTTGCTGGTTGGGACTTTTCTGACCATCAATGCCATGGAGCTTGAGATCGGCATTTTTTACGCTATCCTGGCAGGTACCTTTGCCGGCATTGTGATTGGCCTGTTGACCGAATGGTACACCGCCGGCAGCCCGATCCGACACATTGCTGAAGCTTCCAGGACGGGAGCTGCAACCAACATCATTGCCGGGTTGGCGGTGGGAATGCAGTCTACGGTCCTGCCGGTTCTTACCCTCTGCAGTACCATTCTCATTGCCTATAACTATGCCGGTCTCTACGGTATCGGCATCGCCGCGGTGGGAATGCTGGCGACCGTAGGAATCACCATGTCGGTGGATGCCTATGGCCCCATTGCTGACAACGCCGGAGGAATCTCAGAGATGAGAGGCCTGGGCCCTGAAACACGACGCATCACCGACAGCCTGGACGCTCTTGGAAATACCACAGCTGCCATGGGGAAGGGCTTTGCCATTGGCTCTGCAGCTCTAACCGCTCTGGCGCTCTTCTCCGCTTATACCAAAGCGGTGGGGATCACCACTCTGAACTTGCTCGATCCCACAGTCGTGGTCGGCTTCTTTGTGGGAGGCATCCTGCCTTTCTTTATCGCTGATCTGACCATGTCAGCAGTGGGGAGAGCCGCCTTCAAAATGGTCGAGGAGGTCCGCCGGCAGTTCCGGGAGATTCCGGGTTTGCTTGAAGGTACGGCTCGACCCGACACCGCCCGTTGCGTGGACATCGCCACACGAGCCGCTCTCCGAGAAATGGTGCTGCCGGGTGTGGTCGCTGTGGCCTCCCCCGTGATCCTTGGGACCACCCTGGGCGCTGCTGCTCTCGGAGGCATGCTGGCCGGTGCCACACTTACCGGTGTCTTGCTGGCACTGTTCATGTCCAACGCCGGAGGAGCCTGGGATAATGCCAAGAAATATATCGAAGCGGGTAATCTCGGCGGTAAAGGCTCTGATGTGCATAAGGCTGCGATTGTAGGGGACACCGTCGGTGATCCCTTTAAAGATACCAGCGGCCCTGCCATGAATATCCTGATTAAACTGATGTCCATCGTCTCTCTGGTCATCGCTCCCTTGCTGCGATGATGTACCTAGGAGAGTTTGGGGAGATGAAGAGGAGTGTGCTAGAATGCACTTTTTTCAAAACCAGCAGCCTCAACACGGTGATTGTCAGCTGCTTAAGAGGATTTCTTTAGGATGAGAAGATACGAAGTGGTGGTAGTTCTGGCTCCGACATTGACGGAGGATGACGTGGAGCAATCTACCGAAACCTTCAAAAAAGCAGCGGAGGAAAAGGGAGCTCAAATTGCCGAGATCGAGCAGTGGGGAAAGAGAAAGCTGGCCTATCCGATCAAGAAGCACACTGAAGGCATCTACATCATTCTTACGCTGGAAGAACTCAGTGCTGAAGCGGTGAGCGAGTTAGAGAGAAGATTCAAGGTGAGTGATTCGGTGATCCGCTTTTTGACGGTACGCGTCGATCTGGATCTCAAACGGGCTGAAAAGTTCAAAGCTCGCAGAAAAATGAAAAAGGAACGACGTGAACGAACTCGGCCAGCCAAGGGCATCAAAAGCGAGAAAACCGTCACGGTAGCGGCAGGAGACGAGAAGTGAGGAAGCAAAGAAGGTACTGCAAGTTCTGCTCGGACAAGGTCGATTACATCGACTTCAAAGATGTACAGATACTGAGTTCGTTTGTGCCTGAAGGTTCCAAAATCACCCCCAGCCGGATCTCCGGAGTGTGCAGTACACACCAGAGAAAGCTGTCCCGGGCTATCAAGCGAGCACGGCAGGTAGCCTTGCTCCCCTACATCCCCGACTGAGTCGCTGGCGAAGGTTCACGGAATTCAGTTTCTGTCCTGGTCCCTAAGTGTCATCCAGCCGGGCTACCTTTCAACGGTCCGAGAAGTGAGAGGAATAAGCGCTATGGAAGTCATTCTGATCGACGACGTGTTTGAACTGGGCAAAAGAGGAACGGTGGTGAGAGTGGCCGATGGCTATGGTCGAAATTATCTGATTCCGAAGAGTTTAGCTATTCCTGCAACTCCCGGAAACAGAAAGATGATTGAACAGCAACGGCTGGCCATGGCTAAAAAAGAATCCAAGTATCAGGAGGAAGCCGAGCTGCTCACCCAAGAGCTCAACCAATTGCATCTGATGCTCAGTCGCAAATCAGGCGAGACCGGGACGCTCTTCGGGTCCGTGACTTCCAAGGATATCGCCAAACTTCTCAAAACCACTGGCATACAGCTGGATCGTCGAAAGATTGTTCTCAACCAACCCATCAAAAACATTGGCAATTACAGAATCGAGGTCCGGCCTCATAGCGAGGTGACGGCCCAACTTCTGCTTTCCATCGTGGCGGAAGGTGACGAGCCGGTGAGCAAGATCAAGAAAAAGGACGAAGAAAGCGATGCGATCGTTGCCGAATTGGAAGCGAGGCTCAAAGAAATGAAACAGTCGATGGCAACAGAGAGCGTCATTCCTCCAGAACCGGAAGACCTGCCGACTGAAAAAGAAGCCGAGAGCCCGCAACAAGAAGAAGAGCCCGCAGAGGAAACCGCCGCCGCTATAGAAGCAACAGAGGAAACAGGAGAAGCGGAAGTAGAAGTAGAAGTAGAAGTAGAAGTAGAAGCAAAAGCAAAAGCAGAAGCAGAAGAAAAAGCAGAAGCAGCAGCAACAGAAGAAGAAGTGAACGAACAGCCCTCAGAAGAAGCTGAGAAGGAAGAGACTGAAGGGCAAGAAGAACAAGAAGAAGAAGAGAAGTAAGGCCCGCAGGTTAAAGAGGGTGTCGCAAACCCCACTCAATTTTGATTAAGGCCTGTAGGGGCGCACGGCTGTGCGCCCACAAACCCCGTTTTATCAACGTCTTCTAGGGCGCACGGCCGTGCGCCCCTACCAAGAAACTTGGGTCAGTAGACTTTTGAGACAGCCTCTAGAGCCTGCGGCTCTGGCGAACTCATCTCCCCCGTTTCCCTAAAAGGACTTTTGCGGTATTCTTTCCTGCGCGAGCATTCCTCGTATGGGTTCTTTTTGTCTATGCGAAGCAATTTATGCAGACTGATGTAACGGTCGAGAAAAGCCTACCTCACAGCCTCGAGGCGGAGCGCGCGGTGCTGGGGGCAATTCTGCTGGATAATGCCCTCTTTGACCAAACCTCGCAGGTCTTGACGACAGCGGATTTCTACCAGGAAAACCATCGAAACATTTTTTCCACGATGGAGCACCTCTCTTCTGGTTCTCGAGCCATCGACTCATTGACGCTGAGAGAGGAGCTGCAGAAACGAAACGAATTGGAAGCCATGGGTGGAGTCGCTTATATCGCCTCCCTGCTGGACGGCGTTCCCAGAGTCTCCAGCGTGATGCACTATGCCCGCATCGTCAAAGAAAAGGCCCTTCTTCGGAAACTGATCCATTCTGCCAATGAAATTCTGGTTCGAGGGTTCTCGAATGAGGAAGACCCTCTGGAACTGCTTGAACGAGCAGAAAAATCGATTTTCGATATCAGCCAGGACAAAATTCAGGGCGGATTCGTTCAACTCCAGGATTTGCTCACCGAAAGCTACGCGAACATCGAGTCCCTCTACCAACGGAAAGAGCCCCTCTCGGGCATCCCTACGGGTTTCCACCAATTGGACAATCTCACCTCCGGGTTGATGGCAGCCGAACTGACCATTGTGGCAGCTCGCCCTGGCCTGGGAAAAACGAGCTTTGTTCTGAATATTGCCCAGAATGCCGCCATGGAAAAGGAAAAGGTCGTGGGTATCTTCAGCCTGGAGATGGCGGCCCAACAACTGGTCACCCGGATGTTGTGTTCGGAAGCTCGAGTCGACAGTCACAAGGTGCGTAGTGGCTACCTCTCGAAGGAAGACTGGAAGCGCTTGGCCAAGACCATGAGTAAGTTGGCACGAGCACAGGTTTTCATTGACGATACTCCGGGAATATCGATTATCGAAATGCGATCCAAGGCCCGCCGTTTGAAGGCGGAACACGGATTGGACTTGCTGATTGTCGATTATCTACAGCTCATGTCGGGGACTTCATCCAGCAGCCGAGTGCGTTATGAAAACCGCCAGCAGGAGATCTCTAACATCAGTCGATCCCTTAAGGGTCTGGCCAAGGAACTCAACATTCCCCTGATCGCCTGCTCTCAGCTGAGCCGTGCTCCGGAGCAAAGAAGAGGCGACCACCGTCCTCAGCTGTCCGATTTGCGCGAATCAGGATCGATCGAACAGGATGCGGACGTAGTCCTCTTCCTCTACCGGGAAGACTTATATAACAAGGATGAGAATTTCGAGGATGAAGGGATCGTCCAACTCATTATCGGGAAGCAACGCAACGGACCCACTGGGGTCATCAAGCTGGCCTTTATTGATCAGTGGACCAAGTTTGAAAATCTGGCCAGCGAACTCAAATGAAACGTTCTTGGGTTGAGGTATCCCGCTCCCGACTCCAGGAAAACGTTGAGGCCATCCGAACCCGTCTTTCCCCTTCAACCCGCATCATCGCTGTGGTCAAAGCCAATGCTTACGGCCACGGAATCCAACACGTTTCCAAGGGCCTGACCGATTGTGGAATTCATGATTTCACGGTGGCTACGCTCGAAGAAGGGGTCGAACTCAGGGAATATGTCCCCAAAGGGAAGATCCTGGTGCTGCACGGCTGCCTGGAAGGAGAGGAAAAGACCTTTCTCGAGCATGATTTGACGGCCGCACTGTTTGATGACCGAACTCCTCCCAACGACGTGAAGGTGGAGGTCAAAATCGATACCGGGATGACGCGATTGGGCGTACCCTGGCAGGAGGCCAAGGCCCTGGTGGCGGGGTTAACCGCGCAAATTACCGGTGTGTTCTCGCATTTTGCCAGCTCCGATCAGGACCCGGACTTCACCCAACTCCAATTGAAGCGCTTTCAGGAGGCCACTTCGGACCTGCCTTACCCGCGGCATATCAGCAACAGCGCAGGCCTTCAGTTTCCAGAAGCTCAACTGGACGCGGTTCGCCTCGGCCTGATGCTATACGGCATCTCATCCAGTCCGGCCCTGGATCTTGTCCGACCCATTCTTCAGTGGAAGACTCGCACCCTGACCATCCGTCAAGTCCCCAAGGGAGAACCCATAGGCTACTATGGGAAATTCGTCACCCAGCGAGACAGTCTCATCGGTGTTCTGCCGGTCGGCTACGCGGACGGTTACAACCGACTCCTTTCCAACCGAAGTCAGGTGAAGATTCGGGGAGAGCTTGTCCCCGTGCTGGGTCAGATCAGCATGGACCTGATCAGCATTGATTTGACCGACATTCCCGACCCTACAGTCGGTGAAGAGGTCCTGTTGCTGGAAAATGAGCCCGATTCTCCAATCTCGGCTAGCGCATGGGCCAAGGCCCTGGACACCTCTCCCTATGAAGTGTTCACTTCCATCGGAAGTCGAGTCGAGCGAAGAGCGGTTTAGTGCGAAGAAATTCCAAATTCCAAACAAATCTCAAATTCCAAATTCCAAACTGGAACCTGGAACGCGCGCGGAGCGGCCATAATTCACTTTTTTGGATTAAATGTTCACTTTTTTGAATTCTAAGCTTTACAGGGATCTCCTAGCGATTTCCGTAACCTGTTGATAAGACTTAGGATCATACCGTCATCCCTGGATGATAGGGTCTCAGGCATGGTTATTGCTTAGTGGTGGCATCAGAAAGGCAACAAAATGGTTGACAATGGGGCTCAGAACGATTAAAAACAATTCCACGATTCACGCATATCAGTGAAAACGATCACTTATGTTACGAGGGGGTACGGAGAAACCATGAAAAAGAACCAATTTACTTATGTTAAATTTTTCGTTCTTGCATTTGTGCTGATCGGGCTGATGCAGGCCAATGGCCTGTTGGCCCAGTCAGCGACCATCCTGGGGACCGTGCAGGACGAAACAGACGCTGTACTCCCGGGTGTTAGCGTCACCACAACCAACCTGGAGACCAATCAGTCACGGACTGTTATCAGCGATGAT
>JAZFTY010000278.1:0-2404 GCA_036446935.1 Acidobacteriota bacterium
CGGATCTCGTCATCGTCAACGGAGATCCCTTGGCCGATATTGCGGTGATGAACAACATTTGGGTGGTCATCCAGGGTGGAAGGGTGGTTGTGGATCATCGTTAGGAGATTCCTCAACTCGCTGATTTCCCATTGCCTTCGAGGTCCTACGGTCGTAAGATTCAGGGAAGATCTCCTTGAGGGGGGGCTTCATGGTCGGGACGACCGCAAATACGCTGCATACGAGTCGAGAAAATTTGTCTTTCTGAGGAGGAAAAATGATTCTTAGACTAGGAAAGATTTCATCCCTGATCGCGCTGGGTATTCTCTATTGGGGACAGTCTGGTTTATTGAAAGCCCAGCAAGACTTGCCGTCTGAAGTATTGGCTTACGCCGATCTGATCCTGTACAACGGCAAGATTTTGACTGCCGATGACGACTTTACGACTGCGGAAGCAGTCGCTGTTCGAGACGGGAAATTCCTGGCCGTGGGTGAGAGCGATCATATTCGGCGCATGGCAGGACCTCAGACTCGACAGGTCGATCTGGACGGGAGGAGCGTCGTTCCCGGTCTGTGGGACCCGCACTTGCATCAAGCCTGGATCGGTCAGGTGCTCAAGACAGGTTCCTGGAGGCTGAAATTGACCCATCTCGATAGTGGTCTTGAGGAAATCCAGACAATCGTGGATCAGGCCCCTGCCGGCGAGTGGCTTTTTCTCAGCGGTCCCTACAACAAGGTGTTGATCAATGAGTTGAACCGCCAGCATCTGGACCGGATTTCACCCCACAACCCGGTGGTGATCGTAACGGGTTGCAACGTTGGCGTTGCCAACGCTCTGGCGCTCGAAGCCGTCCCGCCGGAAACGGGTGGGATTGTCAAGGACCCGGAGACGGGGGAACCGACCGGATTGATCTCGGGATTTGCTCTGGGGGTGCTGGCCTATGACGTCCGTCCTCAGCCGCAGATCACCGAAGAAAATATCCAGCAGCAGCGGCAGATCCTGAGGAAACTCAACTATCAAGGCCTAACCACCGTTATCGGGAGGTCACAGGGGCTGACTTTTTCGATTCTCAAAGAAGTGTGGGCGCGAGGGGAGTTGACGACGCGTATTCGGGTAGCCCATGAACTGATCCGCCAAAATCCCAATGCAGAGGCCTACCTAAAGCGGATGGGGAACCTGAGCGGTTTTGGCGACGACATGATGAAGATTCATGGCACCACCGTCCAACCCGTGGATTGCAACAACAGTGGTGGAGCGGCCTTGACCTGGAGCGCCAAAATTCGAGAGGTGGCTACTTCCCCCTATGGCCCCTACGGTATGAACTACTGGTCAAGCTTTGGCAACGATTACGAAAACAGCGAGGCCCAAAACATCATTCTTGCCAACCGCTATGGCTGGAATATCACCAGCATGCACACCCAGGGAGACCAGGCGGCCAGCGTCGTCCTGGATGTTTTTGAAAAGGCCAATCAAGAAAAGCCCCTACAGGGCCGATGGGCCTTTGATCACAGTTTGTTTCGCACCCCGGAAAACATCCGTCGGGCCAAAGAGTTGGGTGTCATCTTCAGCGTGGGACCCAAGTACCTCTTCCAACAGAATCCCGATGGTCTCGTTTATCAGTATGGCGCCGATCAGGTCAACCGGCTCACACGGGTGAGAAGCATGATTGACGCAGGCATGAAGCCGGTGATGGAGTCGGATATCCGAGGTCCCTGGTCCAGGCCGCTGTGGAATATGGAAGTGCTCATTACCCGCAACGATGGCAAAGGGGGACGAACCTGGGGTGCGGATCAGAAAATCACTCGTCAGGAGGCCCTGTGGATGAAGACGAACTGGGCCGCTTACTATTCGGCGGATGAGGAGATTCTGGGAACCATCGAGGTGGGGAAGCTGGCTGATCTAGTGGTGCTGGGAGGCGATTACATGACGGTGCCCGAGGACCAGATCTCGGAACTCTCCATTGACCTGACGGTGGTGGACGGAAAAGTTGTGTACGACCGAGACAGGGACGGAGTCATTACCCTACCCTTCTGGGACGATAGGGGGGGAGGAAGCTTTGCTGTGACCCCGACGGTCACCAGCAGCAGATAAAGGGAGGAGCATGACACCATGAGTAACAAAAGACGTTTTATGGTAAGGGTCTCAAACTTCATTTTGATGAGTCTCCTGTTCTTTTGGGGGCCCTTTTTGTGGGTTTCCCAAGCTCAGGACCTGCCTCCGGAGGTACTGAATTACGCCGATACGGTTTTGTACAACGGCCATGTCCTGACCATGGATCGCGACCGGCCTCCCATCAACGTCACTCAGGCCATCGCTCTTCGGGATGGTCGAGTTCTGGCGGTGGGGGACAGCGATCGGATTCTCGCCATGGCCGGACCCGACACGGTCAAAGTGGATCTGGAGGGTCGGGCCGTCATCCCCGGA
>JAZFTY010000279.1:0-3496 GCA_036446935.1 Acidobacteriota bacterium
AACGGGGTCCTGGGCTATACTCAGATCCTGAAGGAAGATCCAGCGGTGACCCCAGCCCACCGGGAGAGCCTGGATGCCATCGAGACCTGTGGCCAGCACCTGTTGACATTGATCAATGACATTCTGGATCTTTCCAAGATCGAGGCGGGACGGTTGGAAGTCAATCAGGTTCCCTGTGATTTACACAGCTTGATCAAGAACGTCTATGAAATTGTCAGTCCTCGAGCTGAAAGCAAGGGCCTCTCTTTTACCACCGAGATCGCTGCGGAGGTTCCGAAGGGGATTCTGACCGACCCCACCAAGCTCAAACAGGTGTTGGTGAATTTGGCCGGCAATTCGGTGAAGTTTACGGATGAGGGAAGCGTGACTTTGAGAGTCAGGAAAGTTCCGGACACTGGGCTGCAACTGGAGGTAGAGGATACCGGCATCGGCATGACGCCCGAAGAACTCGAGGAGGTCTTTGAACCCTTCAAGCAGGCTGAGGGGGGCAAGAAAAGCGGCGGTACCGGCCTGGGTCTTCCCATCAGCAAGCGTTTGATGGAAGCACTGGGCGGGAAGATTAAGGTCGAAAGCCAACCCGGTCAAGGGAGCCGTTTTATGATCACCCATCCGCTGGTGGAAGTGCCGGAGCAGGATCTCTCAAAGCTGGTCAAGGAGACTTTGACGGATCAACGAAGTCTGGTGTTGGCGCCCGGTCAGGATGTGACGGTGCTGGTTGCCGACGACCTCCGGGAGAATCGAGACATTCTGGTCAAATTGCTGGAAAGGGTGGGGTTTGACACCCGGGAGGCCCGGGATGGCAAGGAGGCCGTTGAAAAATTGCGGGAATACGATATACCGGTGGCGCTCATAGATCTGCGCATGCCGGTGATGGATGGCATGGAAGCGGCACGAGAGATTCGCAAGGACCCGACGCTCAAAGACAAGGTCCTGATTGCCGTAAGTGCAAGCGTATTATCGAACCGGGAACGAGCCATGAAGGCGGGTTTCGATGACTTCATTGGCAAACCGTTTCGCGCTTCCGAGGTGTTTGACAAGATTAAGCGACACCTGAAGGTGCGTTACACGGTGTCTGCTCAAGAGATCCCAGCCGATTCTGAGCGGGTAAGGGTGAAGGCAGGGGATCAGAAGCTGCCTCCGGAAGTAGCGCGGGAGGTTGCCCGGCGTGTGCAGGAGGCCGTGCAACTGGGAGACGTTTCCGAGTTGACGGCGGTGGCAACTGAGCTGACCCAACGAAACGATTCCACCTCTCCCTACGGCGAAGAGATCGCCCGACTGGCCAGGGCGTTTGACTTTGAGGGGCTGTCGCAGCTGGCCAGCACACTGGTTGAGACGGCCACCCCCAGTAGGGAGGAAGTGTGAGCAGCACCCTGATCACATCCACCACCGATTCGAATGAGCCCGAGCGGATCCTGCTTGTGGACGACAACCCCACCAACCTGCAGGTCTTGTTTCAGACTCTGGACGGCCGTGGCTATAGGCTGCTCATTGCCAAAAGTGGAGAAGACGCTCTGAAGATCGCCCGTAAGGCCCAACCGCATCTGGTTTTGCTCGACATCATGATGCCGGGAATGGACGGCTACGAAACCTGTCGAAAGTTGAAAGAGGATCCAGAGACAAGAGAATCCGCCGTGATCTTCCTTTCAGCACTCGATGATACGAAAGATAAGGTCCGCGGACTCGAACAGGGTGCGGTAGACTTCATCACCAAGCCGTTTCAGGGTGAAGAGGTTCTGGCCCGAGTCGACACCCATTTAACCATTCAGCGCCTGAAGGCGGGTTTGCAAGCCCGAAACGATGCCCTCGAGCATGAGCTCAAGGTGGCACAGGATGTTCTCAAGGATGCCAGAGAGCGTGTCGATGGCCCCCTGCTGGGAGATAGCCCCGCCGTACGCAGGCTCAGAGAGGAGATAGAGGCTTGCGCAGCCAACCGTGAAATGGTGCTGCTGACCGGCCCTCCGGGGGCCGGTCAGGAAGCGGTAGCACGTGCCATCCACCACGATTCCAGCCGCGGGAAGCGCGCATTCATTTACCTGAATTGCACGGGTTTTCAATCAGGGACGCAAACGCTATTCAGGTTGAGCGGAGAGCAGGTGGGCGCGAATCCTAAATTCAAAGGGGGAAAGTTCGAGCTTGCCCTGGGCGGCACCCTTTATCTGGAGGGGATCGACCGGCTGCCGCCCCAGGCACAAACGGAAGTGGTGGAAATGATCGAGCAGTCGGGTAAGGATGGGAGCGGGAGGCAGCCTGAATTTGATGTGAGAATCATCGCCTCAACATCCCGCCCCATGGATGAGATAAGGGATTCGCCCATAGAACCCAACTTGTATCAGATGTTGGTGAAAAGACAGCTACGAGTGCCGGCTCTGGTGGAAAGGAGGGAGGATATCCCGGCTCTGGTCGAGCATTTCGTCAAAACTCATGCCCGGGCTATCGGGAAAGTGGTCGAGCGGGTGTCCGACGAGTCGTTAGAGCGCCTTCAGGAATATGGGTGGCCGGGCAACATTCGCGAGCTCCAGAACGTGATCGAGCGAGTGGTCGTCACTGCCACTGAGCCTGTCTTGGAAGTGGACACAGCCCTGCTGGAGGAAGGGATTCCGCTGGGCAGCTACCGTTTGGTAGAGCGGTTGGGTACGGGTGCCATGGGAGAGGTGTGGCTGGCCAAACACCAATTCCTGGCGCGGCCCGCTGCGGTGAAACTGATTCGCCAGGACGCCCTGGGAGACGGAGAGAACGATGAGGTCTTTTTGAAACGATTCCAACGGGAGGCCCAGGCTACAGCCCACCTTCATTCTCCCCACACCGTCCAGCTTTACGACTTCGGAGTCACCGAGACGGGTACTTTCTACTACGTGATGGAGCGGCTCAATGGTATGGATCTGGAGAACATCGTGAGCAAATTTGGTCCGCTTCCTTCTGAGAGGGCGGTCTGGTTCCTGCGGCAGGCCTGTCGTTCGTTGAGTGAGGCCCATGAGGCCGGGATGGTTCACCGTGATATCAAGCCGGCTAACCTGTATGCCTGCAGGCTGGGGCCCGACTACGATTTTTTGAAGGTGCTCGACTTCGGTATGGTGACGGCCCCGGTGGACGATCAGCGGACCCGGCTCACCCAGGCAGGAACCTCCCAGGGGACTCCAGCCTACATGCCTCCGGAGATCGCTATTGGCGAGGCGGAGGTAGACGGGCGGGCCGACATATACGCCATCGGCTGCGTGGCCCACTGGATGCTTACCGGGGGGTTGGTGTTTGAGGCCGACAGTGCCATGGCCATGATGTTGCATCACGTCCAGACACCCCCGGTTGCGGCATCGACCTTGTCCGAGCAGGAGATCCCGGAAGCTCTGGACCGCGTCATCTTGAGCTGTCTGGAAAAGAAACCAGGCGACCGGCCCGCTAGTGCCGATGAACTCTGGAGGTGCCTGGGGGAGATTGAGTTTTCCGATCCCTGGAGCCACCAGCATGCCCAGCAGTGGTGGCAGCTCCATTTACCCCAACT
>JAZFTY010000280.1:0-6664 GCA_036446935.1 Acidobacteriota bacterium
CAAGAAAAGGGTCTCCTTTCAGAACTTTGACATCTGGTTCAAGCCGACTGTCCTTCAAAGGCAGGACCAGGACAAAAAGACGCTTTTTGTCCGTGTTCCCAATACCCACGTCAAATATTGGCTGGCCGAAAACTACTCGGAGGTCATCCAGGCCTCTTTGTCTGAGCTGAAACTGAACGATTTCCGGGTCTCTTTCGTTTCCGAAGACGATTCAGAAGAACAGGCCGTGAATGAACAACAGTGGGCAGCATCCCTGAAGGAGCCCTGTCCCGATGCCGCTCTTTGCCGCCTGAACGGTAAATATACCTTCGATAGGTTTGTGGTGGGCTTCTGCAACCAATTTGCTCACGCTGCAGGTGTAGCCGTGGCGGAACAGCCTGCCAAAGCCTATAACCCCTTCTTTATCTACGGGGGAGTCGGGTTGGGAAAGACCCACCTGATGCATGCCATCGGGCACTTCATCAAGGCTAAAGCTCCGCAGACGAGGCTCATGTATATGTCCTCTGAGCATTTCATGAACGAGTTGATCAACGCCATCCGCTACGACACAACCATCCAATTCCGAGACAAATATCGCAATATCGATGTGCTTTTGATGGACGATGTTCAGTTCCTGGCCGGCAAGGAACGAACCCAGGAGGAGTTCTTTCACACCTTCAACGCTTTATATGACTCCCAGAAGCAGATCGTCATGACCAGCGATTGTCCCCCCAGAGAGATCCCCACCCTGGAGGAACGGCTGCACAGTCGTTTCGAATGGGGCTTAATCGCGGACATGCAGCCCCCGGATGTAGAGACAAAGATCGCCATTCTGCGCAAGAAAGCGGAATTTGAAAATGTGAACTTGCCGGATGACGTGGCCTACTTCATCGCCACCAACGTGAAGTCCAATGTTCGAGAACTGGAGGGCTCACTAGTGAGGCTGGGTGCCTACAGTCGGTTGACCGGAAGAGGGATCACTCTTCCCCTGGCCCAGGAGGTGCTCAAGAGCCTGACCGAAAACAATGCTCGCCCGATCTCCATCGAGTGTATCCAGAAGGTGGTAGCCGATCACTACTCCTTGAAGGTCGCTGAGCTCAAGATGAAAAATAATTCGCGACGGGTGGCTGAGCCCCGTCAGATGGCCATGTTTTTGTGCCGGGAACTGACCGACAGCTCACTGCCTGAAATCGGAAGAGAGTTCGGGGGAAAACACCATACAACGGTTCTGCACTCGATCCGTAAAATTGCAGGTTTACGCAAGAGTGATCCCAAGCACAACAACATTATCAACAAGCTTATAAGCTCGGTTCGATAAACGTCTAGACCGGACCATGCATCATCCGGGCTAGAAGCAAGAGCGGAAAAGAGAACCGGCCGCACGAAGACAGGCACCCATGCACGACAACACCCCAATCGGGTCTCAAGAAGCAACCGAGCAGCAAACCACTGAACCCACCACGTCGAGACAGCGAATTGCTGAATTGGGGGTTCGTTTGGTGGAACTGGCGAAAGCCAATGAGTCCCTGAAGCGCGAACTCACCCAGCGCAAGCAGGCCGAGGAAAAACTGGCCCGCCACGCCTACTATGACAACCTCACTGATCTACCCAATCGCAGACTGTTCCGAAGTCATTTAAGACAGGCGCTGACACTGGCACGCCGCAACCAGCGGAGACTGGCCGTGCTGTTCGTTGACCTGGATCATTTCAAAACCATCAATGATAGCTGGGGACATTCAGTGGGAGACCGCTTGCTGCAGGGCGCGGCAAAATGGCTCAAGAGTTGTCTGCGCGCCAGCGACGTGGTGGCACGACTGGGTGGGGATGAATTCATCATCTTGCTCCCGGAAATCGCCCAGGCGGAGGATGCCACCACGGTGGCCAAAAAACTTCTCAGCGCCCTAAGGAAACCTTTTCGAGTTGAGGGACGCGAGATCTTCACCTCCGCCAGTATAGGCATCAGTCTCTACCCCGACGATGGCGATGATGCAGAGATCCTCATGAAGAAGGCCGATCAAGCCATGTACTGCGTCAAGCAGGACGGCAGGAACAATCACCGCCTCTTTTCTTGAGCATGAGTTCCGCGGAGTCTCCCCCATGAAGGAAGAAGACCACGACGAGAGGATTGGCATTTTCCCAAGTTGGAATGTGTTGTATCTAGTCGTCATCGTCTACACCATAATCCTCATCTTACTCCTCTATTTTCTAACCATCACTCTTGATTACAGCGTTTCATGACGACCCTGGACTGGTTTGTTTTCATTCTCTATTTCGGTGGCGTGGTAGCCTTCGCTGTCTTTCACAGTCGCAAGAACGTGGGCATTGAGGGTTACTATCTGGCCAACCGCCGCCTCCCATGGGGCGCCGTCGGGCTCTCCGTCATGGCCACCCAGGCCAGCGCCATCACTTTCATCGGAACCACCGGGCAGGCCTATGAAAATGGAATGGAATTCATCCAGGTTTACCTTCCCCAACCTCTGGTCATGGTGCTGTTGTGTTTTTTGTTTGTTCCCTTTTTCTATCGCGCCAAGGTCTACACCGCTTACCAATATCTGGAAACTCGCTTTGATGCCAAGACACGATCCTTAACCAGTTTCCTATTTCTGCTCTCCCGGGGGATGGCTGCCGGGATCGTGCTGTACGCGCCGGCGGTGGTGCTCTCGGTCATCATGGGCTGGGACGAGACGACCACCATTTTGATCATGGGAGCGGTGACCATCCTTTACACAATGGTGGGAGGAATTACTGCAGTCATCTGGACCGATGTACTGCAGATGTTGATGATGTTTGCAGGAATTGGGATTGCCCTGGTGATCCTCTTCGGTGAGTTGCCTCCCGAAGTAGGGGTGGGAGATGTCATCTATATTGGAGGCATCCAGGAGATGTGGAAGAGCATCGACCTGTCCTGGGATCCGACCAACCCGTATACCCTCTGGTCCGGTCTTATCGGCGGTTTTTTCCTGGCCCTGGCCTACTTCGGATGCGATCAGAGTCAAGTCCAACGCTATCTGACCGCCAAGTCTCTCAAGCAAAGCCGACTCTCTTTAATTTTCAACGCCTTTCTCAAAGTTCCGATGCAGTTCTGCATCCTGGCCATCGGGGTTTTACTCTTTGTTTTCTACCATTTTGAGCAGCCACCTCTGATCTTCAATCCGGCCGAGGCCGCCTCGGTAGAGAACAGCCAGCACGGGGACGAATTCACTCGCCTGAGAAGCGAGCACCAGGCCGCACACACCTTGCGAAAGGAAGCCACTTTAGGCCTCCTCAGGGCCCGAAGCAGTGGGGAGGAGCTGGGTTCCTGGCGTAACCAAATCCAGCAATATAACCAGCAGCTTTCTCTTTTGCGAAGGGAATCGAAGGAGCTGGTGGAGGAAGTCCGAGGTTCGGCCTCAAATGATGTCAATTACGTCTTTCCCTCCTATCTGGTCAAGTACGTACCGGCGGGTGTGTTGGGACTGATGATCGCTGTCATCTTCGCCGCAGCCATGTCTTCTCTGGATTCTGAACTCACGGCCCTCTCGAGCGCAACGGTTGTGGATTTTTACCAGCGATACTGGCGCAAAGACGCGTCGGAGAGCCATTACCTCACCGTCTCCCGACTGACCACTCTGTTTTGGGGAGTCTGTGCCAGCGGGATGGCTCTGTACGCAGGACAACTGGGCTCCTTGATTGAGGCCGTAAACCGGGTAGGATCTTACTTTTACGGATCCCTGCTGGGTGTCTTTCTGCTGGCCTTTCTGGTGAAGCGGGCCAACGGAACGGGAGCATTCCTGGGACTGTTGGCCGGCATGTCTTCCGTGTTTCTGGTCAGCGTCTACACCGACATCGCCTGGCTTTACTATAACGTGGTGGGAGCCGTGGTAGTGGTTATTGTGGGAACGGTCTTAAGCTTTCCGCGAACGACGCGAACTTGAGTTCCGAATCTTAAATTTGTCTTGAATTTCGGAGTTGGATTTTGGAATTTGTTTGGGATTTGGAATTTGAGATTTGGAATTTCCGCTGACAATTGTCAGCGGTCTGTTGTCTGTTCTTATGCTTTCGGTTGGAATCATCGGACTGCCTAATGTGGGTAAATCCACATTGTTCAATGTGTTGACTTCGGGTCAGGCCAATGTCTCGAATTATCCCTTCACCACCATTGACAGCAATACGGGCATGGTTCCGGTGCCCGATCAGCGACTGGAGAAACTCAACGAACTCCTGGGTCCAGAAGAGTGCACCCCCTGCTTGATCCAGTTCATTGACATTGCGGGACTGGTGAAAGGAGCCAGCAAAGGCGAAGGACTGGGCAACCAGTTTTTAGGAAATATCCGTGAGGTTGATGCCTTGGCTCACGTGGTGCGCTGCTTCCAGGAACCCGATGTCGTTCACGTTCTTGAAAACGTGGATCCTGTGCGCGACCTGGAAATCATTGAAACCGAGTTGCTTCTGGCTGACCTGGAAGTCCTGAGCAGAGCTATTGAAAAGCGCCAGCGCATCTGGCAGACCGCCCCCCGAGAGCACGCCCAGGAAAAGAAGCGGTGGCTGCTTTATCGGGAAAAACTGGAAGAGGGAATACCGCTGTACTCAATCGATCTGAGTAGAGAAGATCAAAGCGAATTGAAGGGATTGGGCATTTTAACCGGGAAACCGGTTCTCTATGTGGCCAACCTGTCTGAGAGTGAATACCAGGACAGCAATCCGCCCTGCCTCCAAAAGCTCAAAGAGAGCCCGATACTACGAAGCTCCTCTTCCACGGCGGAGACGGTAACCGTATCGGCACAACTGGAATGGGAAGTCCAGCAACTGGAGCTGGAGGAGCGGGCGGAATTCATGCAGGAACTGAACATGACGGAAACAGGTCTCCAGCAACTGGTCAGAAAAGCCTTCAGGCTGCTGGGACTGATCACCTTCTATACCATCGCCAATGAAAAGCTCCGGGCCTGGGAGGTAGAGAGGGAAACTCGAGCACCCCAGGCTGCAGGAAAGATCCACTCGGACATGGAGCAGGGCTTCATTCGAGCTCATGTGGCTTCTTTTGAGGACCTGTGCCAACACGGCAGTTTTCAGGAACTGAATCGCCTGGGTCGGGTACGAACAGAAGGAAAGGCATACCCTGTCCAGGACGGCGACGTCATCCAATTCTTCTTCAATCCCTAGTCCGGAGTAGAATACGTTCAGGAAGGCACGAAAGCACGAAGATTCGGATTCGGCACCTGAGGTGCCTCCCACGCACGAAATCATGGGCGAACCGAAGCGATTGAGCACGACCTCTGATCCCATCCTACCGGAGGCAGCTGCAGAACAAGGGGCACTCCCTTTTCTGTCAGGAACATTTCGGGCTTTCCGCTATCACGATTTTCGTCTGCTCTGGTTCGGGGCCTTTACTTCCACCACCGGAACCTGGATGCAGCAGGTGGCTGAGGCCTGGGTTGTCCTTGCTCTAACCGGTTCCGCGTTCTACCTTGGGTTAACTGCATTTCTGGGACAACTCCCCATCATTCTCTTTTCTCTGCTGGGAGGAGTCATTGCCGACAGAATCGACCGGCGCAAATTGCTTCTGGGCTCCCAGTTCGTGCAGATGAGTACCGCCTTTATTCTGACTCTGCTGATCTACTTCGAGTGGATTCAGATCTGGCATTTTCTGGTGCTGGTTTTCGTGGTGGGTACGGCACAAGCATTTGGGGGGCCCGCTTACCACTCGCTGGTGCCCACCCTGGTCAAGAAGGAGGACGTGCCCAATGCCATCGCACTGAACTCCATTCAGTTCAACCTGGCTCGAGTCTTCGGACCACTGCTGGCAGCAGCAGCCCTAGCTCTGGTGGGTCCCGTCTTGTGTTTTGGTCTGAACGGACTCTCTTTCGTGGCGGTGATTGTCAGTATCAGTCTGATTCGAACCACTTTCAAGCCCCAGAAAACGGATGAATCCGTTCTGAAGGGAATGAAGGCCGGGCTGAATTTTGTCAAGAGGCGAGAAACCCTCTGGCAGTTGTGTCTGTTGGGCTTCATCACCACCTTTTGCGGAATTCCCATGGGCACCCTGCTGCCAATTTATGCCAAGGACATCTTTCAGACGGGTTCCACGGGCCTTTCCACCATGATGACCGTCTCGGGGGTCGGCTCTGTCCTGGGAGCCCTCCTCTATGCCAGCCTGAAGAATATCAAGGGTCGCGGCCGGTTGACTCTTTACCTCCAACTGGGATTGGCTTCCATGATTGCCACTTTTTCGCTGTCCAGATCCCTGTGGCTCAGCTATGTGGCCCTCTTTCTGGCCGGCCTCTGCCTGTTGATGCTGTTTACTTCCATCACCTCACTGGTCCAGCTCACCCTCACCGAAGATATGCGCGGCCGTGTGACCAGCATCTATATGCTCGCCCTTCGAGGGGGCATGCCTCTGGGCAGCCTGTCGGCCGGTGCCCTGGCTTCCCAGTATTCACCTTCTACCGCTCTGCTCCTCTTGAGTGCCCTATTAGGTCTCAGCGCACTGGGCTTTCTGGTCTCCGGAAGCCCGGTCAAGAAGCTTTGATCGCTCTAGCCCGATTTGATAAAGTAAGTGCCAGATTACCACCCACTAAGGAGGAATCATGTCGGAAAAAGTTTTGATTTTTGACACGACCTTGAGAGACGGCGAACAGTCCCCCGGATGTTCCATGAACCTGCAGGAAAAGCTCAAGATGGCGCACCAACTGGAGCGCCTGAACGTGGA
>JAZFTY010000281.1:0-5491 GCA_036446935.1 Acidobacteriota bacterium
GTACAGGCGCATCATCGGGTGGGTATATAATGGCGATTGCGGAGGAGATGATGTTCATCAGAAGCCTGATCTTGGTGGTGTGTGTGTCCAGCATGGCCTGGGCCCAGATCGCGACAGCAGCCCTTTCGGGAACGGTGACCGACGAGGCGGGGACCCCCCTGATCGGTGTACAGATTACGGCAAAATATCTCAACACCGGAAACAATTGGTCAGAGGTAACGGGGAAGGAAGGAAAGTACAGGGTGCCGGCTTTGCCGTTGGGAAGTTACCTGCTTTCCGCCTCCTTGTCTGGTTTCAAAACTGACGTTCGAGGGGTGCCACTCAGAAGCAGGGCAGATGAAGTGGTGGTGGATTTTACACTAGAAGCAGAAGCAGGTTCGGGAGAAGTGACGAGGGAGGTCCCACCTGAATCTCCGGAAGTCCCAGGCCGGGAACCGATGGAAGCTTCTATTCCTGATTCAACAAACAGGCCTGACAGCACTGCGACTGAGGCAGAGACCCCACCGATGGAACCTTCTCCTCCAGACATAATAAAAACTCTTGACAGCACTGCGCCTGAGGTCGAGACCCCACTCGTCTCGGCTGAACAGCCACTGGCGAACCAGCCGGGTTCTCCCAGCCCCCAGGCTGCGGGTTTTGCCGTGCAGGTGGCGTCTTTCCGATTGCGCCCGAAAGCCGAGGAATTACGGACGGTACTGCTAGACGCCGGCTATCCCGTGCAGGTGGTTGAGGCCGACATTCCAGGATCAGGCCGTTACTATCGTGTGCGGGTGGGGCCGTTCGTCAAAGATGAGGAGGCTCGAGAAGCGGCCTCGAATCTGCGCAGCCGTTTCCCCCAAAGGATACCTAAAGTCTGGATCGTTCCCCAGCAGCCCTAGCCCGGATGATGCATAAGACGGGCTAGTCGGTCCTGCCATGCTATCCTATTCGCCTCTGCCGATCGTGGGATTCCGATCAAGCGGCTCAAGTTTAGGTAAAGATTATGGACGCTGTTCAAAAACAAAACGCTTTCGAGTCTTTTCTTGCTCAGCAGGATGACAAATCGTGGAGCGAGGCCCTGGATATTCTCCTGCCGTTGGTGCACCCGGTCGATCAGGATGCCACCCGCATTTGGTTTGCCTTTTGGCCCTTGCGCCTTCATCAGGTTGTCCAGGAGTCCGACGATCTCGCGCAAACGGTTCAGAATCTGGAACTCAGGGGTGGATACCGGCTCGAGAAACAGCTCGATTCCTCACTCGATTTCCTGTACGGCTCTCGATACTGGTCTGAGGTTCACGAGGTGGTTTGCGCCCATGCCGAGAGTTCGATATCCGGTGAGGGCAGCCTGACCGATCAGATCCAGGCTATCGCACAAAAGATTGCTTCAAAGGTTCGGGTTCCTGAGTCTCTTGTCATCGGGATCACGGCCGTCGCCCTCATGGTCCTGCAACAGATCGGGACGGGCGCTTTTTCCGCGACTTCTGTGAAACCTCCTCAAAGAAGATCCTCTCCCGAGCGGGTGTTAAGAGCCCGCTCCAGAAAAAGGGGAGGGCTCCTGGGCTTTCTGCGTACCGTGGATGCCAGGTACACGATTACCTTCAACGAGCAGGATAAATCAGCCTGTTTCCAGGCCATTCATGGACAGGATCTTTCCATGGCGGCCGGGAAGGATGAGAGAGACTATCAGTCGATCGATCCGCGACGAATAGGAGGACCGATTCCTTTCCAATGCCGTGTCGCAAACTGTGGAACCTGCTGGATTGGTGTTCTCGGCGGGAAGGAAAAGTTGTCTGAAATCGGTCGGTTCGAAAAGGAGCGCTTGAAGTACTTCGGCTACGACTTTGGCAACTCCGAGCAGGAAACTCATCCCCCCATCCGTTTGGCCTGCCAGGCTAAGTGTTTGGGCAACGTTTCCATCGCCATCGCCCCCTGGAATGGAATTCTCAACGTCCGGCGTTTCAGCGGCCAGGTGGCCTCAGAAAACACGGATGTATCTGAAGAGAGGAATGAATCCCTCCCGACTGAAGGCCAGGTCCAGTCGTAGCAGGAGAGCCTCGGGGCTAAAGAAGCGAAAGCCAATACCGTAGGAGGTCTCCAGATCCCTGAAATTGAGATCGGCGTGATCGAAGGTGACCTTGCCCGCATCCACAAACAGGGTCATGTTGAAGGAGGGCCAGGCCTGCCATCGGTACTCGGCGGTCAGGAGCAGGCTGTTGAGGTCACGGAATCTAAATTCCCGAAAACCGCGCAGCTTCTCCCCGCCTCCCAGCGTCGGCATGTAGTAGAACGGTACGGCGTTTCCGGTGCTGAAATCAGTCATCACCAGGTTGAGGCGCAGAGCGATCACAGAGCTTTTAGGGAGGGGGAGATATTGCTGTAAATCTCCCTCGAAGAGGCGAAAGTGATAGGTGCCCAGATCCCGGTCCCGGAAGCTGGATAAGCGTCCCCCGTAAAATCCACCCACCCGGGGATTGGATGGTTGGTCCCGGTAGTCGTAACCCAAAGATCCGTGGTAGCGCCAGAAATCCGGCTGTGTTTGGAAACCGGGAATGGTGGTCTCATCGAAGAGCTCTTCGGTGGAGGGAAAACGATCGTCCCTGCCCGAGCCGATACGGGGACTCAAATGAGTCATGCCTCCTCCTAAACTCCATCCTTTGAATGGCCTGAATTGAACCCCTGCTCCAACCTCCAGGGATCTCATGAGGTAGTTGGTCCGGTCCTGCTCGAGGCTCGCTGGACCGAAGCCGAAGAAGTCCTCCTGGGGGAGTTCGTTGGTCTTGACCTGAAAGGCCAGGCTTAAGGGGACACCACCGAGGTCACGCAGGGTCAGGTCGAAACCGACCTGGTAATACTGACGCGTGCTATAGGAAGCCAGCAGGTCAACATCGGCTCGGTTAGGCAATTCCGCGTCGCTCGCCAGGCCATCCGGCCCCAAAGGAGTGTAGCCGACACCGTAGACAAAGCCGGCACCCGCAGGAAAATCTCCAGGTGCAAAACGGAAACCCTTCCAACTCCGTGTGATATTTTCCAGGAAGCGCGTCGCCTCTTCGATCTTTTCCAGGGCTCCCTCAGCAGGTGATCCTTCCTGCGGCTCGGTCTCTGTCCCCTGGGCAAGGCCCAAGGCCACGGGGGTGGCTGTGAACAGCAAGAGAGCGGTCAAGCACTTCGCCCAAAAGGTGGAGCGCTTTGCCGGGTCTGTCTCGGGGTGTGTCTTCAAGGTCCACATCTCGATGTTGATTCTACTGTCGGGTGTTCCTCTGAGTTGGTGACGGCGATTACGGGTCGCACAATCCAGTTAGCGGGGATGATTGCGGCACCCGGGCGACGGTTACGATTTTGATATAAACTCATCACCTCACATTGCTCTCCGACACAAATGACTCATTACATTGAAAAAGTGGCTGATATCGATCTTGGAAACATCGCTACTCAAATCTCCCGGGGTCGGTATTACTTTCGACGACACGTTGTCCGGTATCAGGAGATCCTGAAGCGCCTGCCCAGAAAGAGACCGCTCACAATTCTTGACATTGGAGTGGGGTATGGATTCCTGGCGGCAGCTATGAAGGAGGCAGGCCACCGAGTTATTGCTCTCGATTTCTTTTACGGAGAAATGGCGGAGGAGGTCTGCCGCCAATTCGCGATTCCCCTGTTTATGCTCAATATGGAAGTTCACGAATTGCCGTTTCAAGATGCAAGCTTTGATGTTGTGGTGCTGGGTGAAGTGATCGAACACTTCACTTCTGATCCGGTTGGGTCCCTCGAAAAGGCCCGCCGTGTATTGAAGGAAGACGGAATGTTGATCGTGACTACCCCAAATTCCCTTTCCGCCGTCAACCGGGTCAAGCGTTTTCTGGGTCAGGGAGATAGGCTGACTTATCACAATCCAGTGATGGTGAGCGGAAATTCTTATCTCTATGGACACCACCGTCTCTTTTGTATGGATGAACTCCAGGAATTGTTAGAGAAGGCAGGCTATCAAGTTTGCGACAGGCAGATTATCTTTCCAGGCAGGGTTTCTCCTGGAGGAGTGAGGGGCCTTCTTGGAGCCGTAGTTGTACGTTTGATTTGTCTACTTGTTCCGAAGCTGAAAAACATTCTTTTGGTGATCGCAAGACCGATCTGATCGGCCCGGATGGTTCATCAGTTCTCGCTACCAGGTGGCAGAAGTACCGACATTCACTTACTCCGTCCGGAGGTCAGACAGGTCTCGGCCATTCCAGGTGAACCAGCAAGTGCCCAGCACGCCGAAGCCGAAAGCCACCCACAGGTTCACTTCAGGACCGATGATCCAGAGATAGGCTCCGCCAAAGGCTGCCACTGAGACAACCATGTCTCGCAGCAGATAATAGAGCCCGAACATTCCGGCTTTACGGTTCTCCGGGGCCAGATCCATGATGAGTGCCTTGCGAGTGGGTTCGCCAAACTCCTTGAGCCCACGAAGAACGAAAGCTCCCACCAGTGGCCAGAAGGATTGGCAAAACAACAGCACCAGGGGAAACAGGGTAAAGAACACGAAGGTCATCTGGACGAAGGGCTTTTTTTGGCCTCGATCGGCAAGGTAGGCGACCGGTATATAGATCAAAAGGGCGGTGGCCATTTCCACCGTGGTCAGAAGACCAAACTGCAGGCCGGTCAAAGGCATGGTGATCACCTCCATGCACCAGAGGACCACGAAAGCGTAAGGAATCTGCTCGCAAAAACGGATGAGGATATCGGAGATTAGTAGATTGCGCAGCTCGGGCTTCATTTCCCGGAGCAGCCGAAAGGGGTTTTTCTCTGCTTGCGATTTTGTGGCTTGAACCTCTTGGTCACTGGCATCCTCTTTAATCAGGATCTGTTGCACGATAGCAGCGACCACGGCCATGGCCAGGGCCCCGATGAAGGCGATGCGGATGCCGGTCACAAGGCCCCAGATGTCAATGCAGGCTCCACCCACGAGCGGACCCAGGGCCATCGGGAAGCGGCGCACCAGAGAGTGCATGGTGACTCCCATAGTGCGTCTGTTTTTGGGAAGCACCTGGGCAACCAGTCCCATGGTTGCCGGCAGCGAAATAGCCGTCCAGCTCAAAAAGAACACGGATCCCACGATGACCGCCTGCCAGGCAGGAATCAGGATGACCACCACAAATCCCACCATGGCGATAAGGTTGAAAACCAGCAGCGCCTTCTTGGTGCCCAGTCGGTCGGCCAGGTATCCTCCGGGGAAGGAGTAGAGAGCTGACAACAGGTTGTCCATGCCGCTGAGTAGCCCCACGGAAAGAGCACCACCTCCCAAGGTGATCAGATAAATGGGGAGAAACCGTTCCCCCATTTTCTCGCCCATTCCTACCAGGATCACCATCGCCAAAAGCCCGACCATGCTCTTTTGCAGGCCGAAAAACTCCTTAACCCGCACTTCTCACACCCCCTCTACTGCATCGGCGCAATGATCCGGCCTGACTGCGCGACCCGCAAAGCGGGTGCCCCCTCCCTCGGCCTCCTCAACGTACCCTACAGTACGTTTGCGGGG
>JAZFTY010000282.1:0-2968 GCA_036446935.1 Acidobacteriota bacterium
GTCTTCAATCAAAATACGGGTACCCGAAAGGGCGGAGGCCCCTGTCCCATCAATGAGCGTTCCCCCCTCAATGACGATAATCGAGGGAGCCGCTGACGACTGTGAGATCGGCTCTGCTGGCCCACAACCAGGTGAGAAAAACCAGAGAACCAACAGGAAAAATCGATATAAGGGTGCGTGCCTGATATGAGGCATTGCTGAACTCCTCCTTGATTGCATTCTAAACCCTCGGGTGGAGGATTGGTAGGGGCGACGCAGTCAGAGCTGTGGGCTTTAGCCCACAGGCCCGGTAGAGGTGGCTCTCAATGGCCCGCAGGCTAAAGCCTGCGGCTCTGTTGAGAATGTGCCACTCGTGCGGTTCGGGTCAGCCACCGGCTGACCCCTACACTCTTTTCTAATCCTCCGATGTGAGTGAAATTCGGTTCTCGGCAAGCAGCTTTCTGAAGCGCTCACCGCGATCGATCATGGGAAGCGGCGATCGCGACCGGCGAAGCAGTTCCCTGAGCTCTTGGGTCTTCTCTTCCTGAACCACCCTCTGATCGGGATCGATCACGACCCCGTAATCCTTTTCGGCTGAAGTCATGGAAACCAGTCCCAGGGTAATATCGTCGAGTACCTTCGAAGATTCGCGTTCCAGCGGATCTCCCCAACCTCCTCCACCGGGAGTCAGAACACGCGGAACGTCACCACATCCTACGGGAACAAAGTCGGTTTTCGTGGGGATTGGCAACTCCTTCTCCGTTTCCGGATTGAGAAGATAAACACTTCCTTGACCGGCCATCCCCCCGGAGTCAATACCGATTCGAACGCCCATGTTTCCGTCCTCCAACCGCTGTTTGGGGGAGGATTCTAACCGGCACGGAAAAGCTAGACAAGCAGGAGGACTATCTGATATTCGAGGGACATGCAGTGGGGAGAGTAGCTGGATGCCTATTCCTAAAGAACACGGTGCCTGGGCGGTGCTCTATGCGTCATTTCTCAGCGGTGCGGCCTCGGTGGGTCGATTTGAGGTGGAGATTCTGTTTTTCTGGGTGGTGGTGACCGCCTTTTTTCTGGCCCGCCACCCCCTTTCCAGGTTAGCTCGATTGAGAGCCGTTGGGCCCATAGACGCGGACAAATTCAACTATTGGATGTACTGGTTCGTCATCTATCTGGGTGTAGGGTTGGCCGCCACGGTTCCTTTGTTGTTCTACTACCAACTCTGGTATCTCATACCCATGGGGAGTGTCGCGGTGCTGGTGTTGCTGGCCCACCTCTATTTGAGCGGCAAACGAGCGGAGAGAAGGTTACTAGGAGAGTTCCTGGGTGTCTTTGGTCTGACTCTGGCGGCTCCTGGAGTCTACTACGTCATACAGGGTCGATTCGACGATGTGGGTCTTCTTCTCTGGTTCTGGAATCTGCTCTATTTCACCAGTGGTATCTTTTACGTCAAGATGCGAGTGGGCTGTTTTGCCCGTAAACCGGACGCTCACCTCCTGTTGTGGCAATGTGCGTTTTACCATTTGTTATTACTCTTTTTAGTGACCACTTGTGTCTGGTGGGGAGGGGTGTCCCCACTGTTTCTTATTGCCTTTTTGCCCATTGTCGTGCGGGCTTTTGTGGGAATGCTGATCCGACGGAGGGGGCTTGATCTGAAAAGAATAGGCTACACGGAAATCGGCTTTACAGTGATATTTGTCGTTTTCCTTGTTTTAGCCCTTTGAGGAGAATCTGGGGACTGTCCCAAGAACTCTCTGGAATTCAGGGACTGTCCCCAAACTCTCAGAGCCCGAGCTCACCATTTGCGGAAGGGGTCGGAAGGGTGTTGGGAGCTTCTCCAAAGACTGCGTTTGCCGTCAACCTTGGAATTTGGTTTCTGGGCTTCGTAAAAGTGGTTGAGTGCAGCAGCGATCAGGGGAACGGTGTCGCCTTTTCCCGACTCCTCTTCCAGACGTTCGATGAGTTGCTGCTCGTCTATGAAATGGGTGTGCAGAGCCCCTTCAATAAAGGCCGGATGAGAGAGAAGGACCTGGAAGAAAGGGATGGTGGTTCGTACCCCACCGATCTTGTATTCCCCCAGTGCTCTTTGCATGCGGAGGATGGCTTGCTGACGATTTTCACCATAGGCGATGACCTTGGAGATGAGTGGATCATATTCCACCGGGATCGTGGAACCGGAACACACTCCGCTGTCGGTGCGGATGCCAGGCCCGGAGGGCTCAACGTAGGTGGTGAGGGTCCCCGGCGAAGGAAAGAATTGATTGTAGGGGTCTTCGGCGTAGATACGACATTCGATCGCTGTCCCCCGGGGGCGAATCTCTTCCTGTCTGCAGGGCAGTTTTGATCCTGCCGCAATTCGGATCTGTTCGCCTACCAGATCAATGCCGGTCACCAGCTCGGTAACCGGATGCTCCACTTGAAGACGGGTATTCATTTCCAGGAAATAAAATTTGTTTTCCCCTGTCTTTGCGGACTCAACGATAAACTCGACCGTACCTGCATTGTGATAATTGGCGGTTTTGGCAACAGCCAGGGCAGCTTCTCCGATTTTTCTTAGAAACTCTTTGTCCTCCAGGGGAGAAGGGCTTTCTTCCACCAGTTTTTGATGGCGCCGCTGGATGGAGCATTCCCTTTCGCCGAGGTGGATCACATTACCCTGCAGATCACCGAGTACCTGAATCTCGATGTGACGAGGTTTCATCAAATACTTTTCGATCAAGAGGGTTGAATCATTAAAGGATGCCCGGGCCTCGCTGCCTGCTGTTTCATACAGGGAGGTGAGTTCCTCCTCGCTCGACACCAGTCGCAAGCCCTTACCCCCTCCGCCGGAACTGGCCTTGAGCATGACGGGGTAGCCGATTTCAGAAGCCGCTTTCAACGCGTCTTCCCTGGATTGCAGAGGCCTTGTGGTACCGGGAACGATGGGCACACCTGCTTTCTGGACCGCCTCCCGACTGGCGATCTTGCTGCCCATGAGCTTCATGGAAGC
>JAZFTY010000283.1:0-3643 GCA_036446935.1 Acidobacteriota bacterium
TGCCCGGAGGTACAAAATCCACATTGGGGACCGTCATGTTCGATGAAGGCCTCCTGCAGCGGGTCCAGTTGATCTCCCTCAGCCAGCCCTTCTACCGTGGAAATCTCCTTGCCATCAGCCCAGACAGCCAAATAACTACAGGAGTAAAGGGACTTTCCATCCAGTAGAACTGTGCAGGCTCCGCACTCACCCCGATCGCATCCCACTCGGGTACCGGTAAGCCCCAGGTGATCTCGCAAAACCTCAACCAGCGTCCAGTAATCCTCCACCTTCACACGGTGGTCCTTGCCATTGACCTTGAGATGGATCTCCCGACCTCTCTCTTCGGCCTGCACAGGCTGGGGCTGGAGAATGGGCGCTTCCAGCGCAGGAATAGCGGCGGCGGCGGCCATACCTGTTCCGCTTCGTTCCAGGAATGAACGTCTTGAAATAGGTTTCATGCTATTGCCTCATCTGTGTAGAGTTGTAGACCTACCCTATATGACCTTCCACTCCATTGTAAACCTCTCATCTGACTGGAGAAATGAGGGAAAACGGCGGGGATGATGCATAGTCCCGGCTAGCCCTTCTGGGCCGGAGTGAGACCCCGCTTCGAGTTCCAGGCAGCGGGGTCCTCCAGGTAATGCTTCACTTCCTCTAACGAGGCTTCAGACATCAGACCCATGGCCTGTCCGACCTCCAAACAGGTGGAAAGCCCCACCAGAGAATGAACCGCAACACCCATTTCGGCCAACCTCTGGACACCCTTTTGTTGGCGGTCCACAATCACCAGACAGTCGGAAATCGTGCAGCCGGCCTCTCGAATCCCTTCGATGAATCCGACCTTGCTTCCTCCATCGGTCATGAGATCTTCTACCAAAAGGACTTTGCCCTGGGCGACCCCTTCCAAGAGATTCCCGCCCCCGTAGTCCTTGCGCTTCTTTCGGACGTAGATCAGGGGTTTGTTCAATTTCTCCGCCAGCCAGGCAGCGAAAGGAATCCCGGCCGTCTCGCCTCCAGCGACACAGTCACATTCGATCTGTCTCTCCTGACACAGGTAGCGGGCCAATCCGATCAATATGTCACGGGTGCTGGGAAAGGAGATCAGCAGGCGACAATTGATGTAAATGGGAGCGAAATCCCCAGAAGCGAGCCGAAAGGGTTCTTTTTCGTTCACCTGCACTACTTGGTGTTGCCACAAGAGCTGGCTGGCAAGTTCAGCAATGGTCCTGTCCGTCTCCTTGAAAAGCTGTTTCTGAGCAGCCGTTTTTTCTGCCATGGTTAGGGCTCTCATGCTACCGCTTCTGTAAGAAATCGGCCAGTGTTGGGATTCCCTTCTCCCTGAGAATCTGCATCAATCCCCGGTTGGTGAGCCTGACCAGGGAAGGCCCCCGGTAAATGAGACCCGTGTAAACCTGTACCAGGGTAGCCCCCAGCTCCAAGTACTCCCAGACTTCCTGGGCGGGATGTTTTTGGGGATCACAGCCGATTCCGCCGCAGGCAATGATGGGCAGGCGGCCGCCCGTCCGACGGAAGACTTTCCGGGTCATCTGCTGAGCATACTCCTTGAGAGGCCGTCCGCTGAGGCCCCCGACGGGGAACTTTTCCAGTTCGGCGGTAGGGCTTTTCAAATGCTCCCGTCTCAGGGTCGTGTTGGCGATCACCAACCCATCGATGCCATACTCCTCGGCTAATCCCAAGAGACGGTCCAGTTCTCGATCCTGAAGATCTGGAGAAAGCTTCATCAACACGGGTTTCACCCGCTGCGGAGTTGCTTGTTCGGCTCTGATCCTCTTCAGCTCCTTCAAAAAAGGCTCCAAGACCTCCGGATCTTCAAAGGTCTTTCCTTCAACCGTGTTGGGACAACTCAGATTCAGGGTAATGAAGTCAGCCAGTGGGTAAAACCTCCGAAAGTCCTCCAGAAAATCTTCCATGGCCTCTTCTCCGGCAATCTCTGGATCTGCCGTCTTGACCAGATTGATTCCGGTAGGGATCTGAAAATGTCGGTCTCGGAGTCGCTTGTGTATGATTTCCGCCCCGTCGCTGTTGAGGCCTAACCGGTTGATCAGGCCCCCATCCTGGGGAAGCCTGAGTAGAGTCGGAGAAGGATTGCCGGGCCAGGGTTGCAAACTGATGGATCCCATCTCCATATGCCCGAAACCCAGGGAAGCTATGACCTCGTGGAGTTGGCCCTGTTTGTCGAATCCGGCAGCCAGACCCAGGGGGTTCTTGAAGTCCAATCCCCAGACCTTGACGCCCAAGACCTCAAATTGAGAGTCGTAAATCTGACTCAGGAGGCGACAAGCCAGGGAGGATTGGGAAAGAGTGTCTCCTATCCGGACAGTCTGTCTATGAACAAACTCCGGGTCCAGACCAAAGAGCAGGGGCCGTACAAGCTTAGCGTAAAGCAACTTCGGGACTCTATTGTGCTCGAATTTTCTCACCGGTGCAAGAGGGGGTGTTCTAACCCAACACCTTTTTCACTATCGACTTCACTTTACCCTCATACCGTTTCACGATCATCACCGGGGCCCGGGAAAAGCGGGCCACCCTCTCGGCGATTTCGCCAAAGAGGACATTGGAAAAGAGGCCCTCTTCGGAGACCCCCAGAACAATGAGATCATAGTCCCCTGCCGCCCGGGCTAGTCCGGAGGCTACTTTCCCGGCCTCGATGATGGTTCGTTTGGCGCTGGAGCCAAGCTCCGTCTCTTGAATGGTTTTCTCGATCCACTCACGGGCCTGTTCCTTCTCCTCCTGGCTTGCTCCTCGAGGCACCACATAACAACTGGTCACGTCTGAACCATATTCGGCTTGATAAATGGACACAAGCTTGGCGGCCAGTTGGGCATGGAAGCCGCCGGCCGTGGGCACAAGAATCTTATCCAACGAGAGATCATCCTCCAGTTTCACGGTAAGCAGATCACAGGGAGCGTGGTTAAACACCTTGTCGGTCACTTCCCCGATAATCCGATCTTTGGTCGTGGTGTACCCTTTCCATCCCATCAAAATCAAGGAGGCATTTTCCTCTTCTGCCGTGCGCAGAATGCCGTCGTAAACGCGATGGGCGATCCGAATGGCCGATCGCGTGGGTATCTGTACGCTGTTGCCATACTGGACAGCCTGCTTCAGGAGCGGGGTTTTATGATGGACAAAGCGCATCCCTTCGTGAATGGGTAGATTCTGCGGTACATCGATCACCCCAAGAACAATGATTTCTCCGTTATGTGCTTTGGCTATGGGGCTGCAAGCTTCATGAGGGGAATGACGTGATCGGGATTATGAAGGAGTATCAGGATACGATAGTCGTATTCCTCGGTCCGATCTTGCTGAGCAACTTCAAGGACCTGAGGCATTTCCGGGGCCGCCACCTTCTCGAAATGGACAAAGTAAATAAACAGCCCGATAAAAAGCCAGGCAATGGCGATGTACCACGACCAGGCATTAAAATTATACTGGTTAACAGCCAGCACCAAATTGAGCACAATGGCAACAATAGGGGTCACCGGATACCAGGGAACGCGAAAGCCTGCTTTAACTTCCGGAAACTTGCGGCGAAGTGCAATCAAAGAAAGATTCACCAAAGCAAAGGTCAGCAGAAACATGACGCTGGCTGCCGATCCGATGATGTGGATAGGGAAGAGGATGGCCATGATCACCATGATGG
>JAZFTY010000284.1:0-5404 GCA_036446935.1 Acidobacteriota bacterium
TCAGCCTTACAAAAGCGGGTTGATGGGAGAGTTCGAAATTGATGGTAGAGGAAACCCCACTGGAGTCCTGAAGGGACGTTCCGCTGCCCATTTATTGCGGGAGCCGTTAGGAGTCTGGTCGACAGAGATTCTAGAGGAGAATATTGCTCGATCCCTTGAGGCCGATGTTATCCCCTATGGAATCACCAGCTTTGCGGACCCGGCCATGGCCAGCAACAATCAACCCATTCAACACGCCTTTCAACGGGTGGCCAGTCGCAAGGAAGGCTTGCCCGCTCGGGTCAATTTAATGATCCGAATTCCCGTTCGGGCCCTCTCCACTGAAGCCTGCATTGAACTGATCCAAGGTCTTCTCTTTGCACCACCCTTTAAAAACGATTTTTTCCGGGTAGGCACCTTCAAGCTGAGTATGGATAAGTTTTACCCCGGTGCCGAGCACTACATCGTACCGGAGGAAAAAGGAAGAAAGGTCCTCATCGAGGGCCACAAAGCAGGATGGCAACTCTATGTGCACATCACCACTCCAGAGACTTTCGACTATGTGAGCGCGGCTCTGGAAGAAGCCTACCGGCTCTATCCCCGAAAAGATGCCCGGCATGTCTTCACCCATATCCCTTACCCAACCCAGGAGAATATCGATACCATGAAACGGTTGGGAATTATTGCCGATCTGCAGGTGAACCGTATCTACCACCTGGCCGATGACGAGGAAGAGAAGGAGAAAGAGAAGGTCGATCCCAAACGGCCCCATCTGGGTTCCAGGCCGGTGGCCACCTATCGAGATGCCGGCATCCCGGTGATCCTGAGCAGCGACCAGGCCCCGATCGGTCCGCTCTTTTCCATCTGGGAAGCGGTCAACCGGGTACGCAAATCAGAAAAGGTGTATCAGCCGGAAGAGAAGTTGACTCTGGAGGAGGCCATTCGCGCTGTGACCATCACCTCAGCCTGGACCTTCTTTGAAGATGATGTGAAGGGCTCCATTGAGGCTGGAAAATTTGCCGACCTGGTCGTGTTGGGCAAGAATCTTCTGACCGTTGATCCCATGGAGATCAAAGACATTCCGGTGCTCATGACCATCACGGGCGGCAATCTGGTCTACGTGAATCCCAATCAGGATCCCGATCAAAAAGTGGAATATTTTCGATATCCGGCCCGTACTTCCTATTTAGATTAAGTGTAGGGGCGAGCCGGTGGCTCGCCCGAACAGTGAGGATGGCACCCTAGACGCAGTCAGAGCCGTGGGCTTTAGCCCACGGGCTGAGTTCCCTCGGCATCCAGCCAGGCTTTGAGCCGTTTGAGCCCCTCTTCGACGCTGACCCTGGGTTGGTAACCGAGTTCCTGCCGAGCAGCACTGATGTCAAACCAATGGCTGGTGGCCAGTTCCTCGGCCAGAAAGCGTGTCATAGGAGGCTCGCCCTTGAGACCCAATTTCCCATAGAGGACCTCGCACAGCCAGCCGGCCGCATAGGCCAAACCGGGAGAGACTGTCCTGGTGACAGCGGGAAGGCCGGCTGCATCCAGAATGCGATCGATAAATTCCCAAAGAGGAACCGGCTCATCCTGTGAAATGAAAAACGCCCTTCCCGAAATTGGTGAACCGAGTGAAAGGCGGGCAGCTGCTAAAAGGTGGGCCTGGGCGGCATTCTCAACATAGGTAAAGTCAACCAGATTACGGGCCTTCCCGATTCTGCGCAGCCTGCCGGCCCGTCCTCGTGCCAGGATGCCGGGAACCAGATGGGTATCCCCAGGCCCCCAGATGAGATGAGGCCGTAGGGCTACGGTGGCCAGCCCCTTGTCATTGGCAGCCAGAATCCTCCGTTCGGCAGTAGCCTTGGTGGCCGGGTAAGCCGACTTGTAGTCGGAAGCATAGGGCACCCGCTCATCCACTCCGTCCAGATTCCGGCCGTCAAAGACCACACTCGGCGTACTGGTATAGACCAGCCGTGAAATCCCCAAAGTCCTGCAGGCGGAAATGACGTTGTCCGTACCGGTGACATTGGCCCGATAGTAAGCGTCCTCATCACCCCAGATCCCCGCTTTGGCCGCGACATGAAAAACAATCTCACAATCCTGACAAGCTTCCTGGACGGCTTCTGCCTCAGCCAGATCCCCTCGCGAGATCTCCACACCCAGGGCTTCAAGCAGGGGGTAACTTCCCCGGGAGAAACTCCGCACCGCGTAGCCCTCCTCGAGTAATTGCTGCACAATGACTCCTCCCAGGAAGCCGCCTCCACCCGTCACCAGTGCTTTCATGAGACCTTTTTGCTAGCCCAACGAGCCAGTTGCTCGCGAAATATCTTGGCGTTGTGCCTCACATCAACCGGGAAGGAGGGATGAAACAGGAGTGTCCGGATTTGCTGGGTCTGGGCATGGTGAGCCCCCAGATCCAGAATCTCCTTCCTGAGCTGTGGGGATCCTTTGTCCATTCTCTTTTTATCATCCTCTAATTCCACACACAGCACGGGTTTTTGTTGAGGCGGCTCTCCCAGCCCCACCAGGGCGCTTCGGAAAACCCTGGGGTGTTCATTGAAAACACCTTCACAGGCCACCGTAAACAGTGGTCCCTGGGAAGTAATGACCCGCTGGGACTTGCGGCCGCAGAACCAGACTCGGCCCTCCCCATCCCTATAGCCCAGGTCACCCATCCGATGGCGAATTCCTTCGGGGCTTTTGATTTTGGCCAGGTTATTGGCCTCCGGCATGCCGAAATAGTCGGTGGAGACATTCGGGCCCCACACCACCAATTCCCCGATTTCACCCCTCTCCACTCGAAGGTCCTCCGACCAGAGAGGGATCGGCCCGTCATCGATTCTAATGACCGCCAAATGGATTCCTGCAAGGGGAGGCCCGATACAAACCCCTCGACCGGGTCGGTTGTCGATCTGGCTGGATAACTCACGAGCAGTGATCGAGCACACCGGCAACGCCTCCGTAGCTCCATAGGGTGTGTGAATTTCCGCATCCGGAGTCAGCAACGTAGCGAAGCGCTTGAGAACCCTGGCCGGCACCGGTGCCCCGGCCGAGAGAACGCGCCTTAGTGTAGGGAGCTTGATTCCCCGACCTTCCCCGTAGCGGGACACTCGGTCCAGTAAAGCCGGGGACCCAAACATATGGGTGACTTTATATTTCTGGATTGGATGAATGATCTTCAAGGGATCGACTTCACCTGGCCGGGTAAAATCCATCTCAGGAAAGACTGTGGTCATCTGTAGCGCTGGATCGAAGAGGGCAAAGAGCGGAAAAGTAGCCAGGTCCACCTCACCGGCTTCGATCTGGAAGGAATCTCGCATAAGGGCCGCCTGGGAGGAGAACATCCCATGGGTATAAACGACTCCTTTCGGTCTGCCGGTGCTTCCTGAGGTAAATACAATGGCAGCCAGATCATCACTCTCTGAAGGCTCAGCAGCGAATGTACTGCCGCTAGCACCCCGACGCATCACCTGAGCGAAGGAGTACCCGCTGCAGGGTCGGAATCCGCCCACGGTGACAACGGTCTTCACGCTGCCCCGGCCCCACCCAAAAAAGATGCGGGCCATCTGGGCCAAAGGGGTACCCACAAAGGCTTCAGGCTTGGACTGCTCCAAACACTTCTTGAGGTTCTGCCATCCCATGCCGGGATCCACCAAGACAAGCACCGCATTCATTTTGATGAGGGCAAAGGTCAAAACCAGAAACTCGACACCCGGAGTGACCATCAACACGGTGCGAGTGCCCCGTTGAATTCCGATCTCCTTGAGCCCTTGCGCACAACAGTTGCTCCTTTCCTCCAGATCACGAAAGGTGAGAACACCGTGCCGGGAAAGAAGAGCTGGCTGGGTAGGCCGCTGGGTGGACAGGATGGCAAGATGGGCGGCGATATTGGTGGGGTTGCTCATGAGTGGGCTGCCAGAAAATCCCGAATCAGCGGTACGATAGTCGAGGATGATTCTTCCAAAACATAGTGCCCTGCCCCTGGAAACCGATGGACCTGGGCCTTGGGAAAACGCCTGATCCATTCCCTGAGAAAATCGTCGTCGAAGATAAAATCCCGTCCTCCCCAGCAAATCAGCATGGGTGTTTTTCGGAACCGGCAGAGATTTTCCTGGGTTTGCTGCAACAACCCATAGGAAAGATCCGTAGGAGTGAGGGGGATGTCCTGAATGAAACGCAGGGTGGCGATCCTGTTTTGCCAGGAGTCATAAGGACCTCGGTAAGCACGGCGAATCTCTCTGGGCATCGCTTGTCGACAACCCAGATACCCGGCCATACGCGCAAAGGCGTTGAATCTCAGGATGAAGAACTGGACCACCCGGGAGTCTCTACACAAGGAAAGGGACCAATGAAGAGACTTTCCCGGAGGCAGTAGAAAGGCCGCCGTGTTGAGCACGATAAGCTTACCAATCCTGGAGGGGTGACGGGCGGCATAGGTCATTCCGATGGCACCGCCCCAATCGTGCATGATCAAGGTGATGTTGGAGTGGATGTCCCTTTCATCCATCAGTGCTTCCAGATCAGCGACCCGCTCCTCCAGCGAATAGTGATATTCCCCACTGGGAGGCTTGTCGGAAAGTCCGCAGCCCATGTGATCGGGCACCACGGTACGGTGGGTATCTCGAAAAGCTCGAACCAGATCCCGATACATGAAAGACCAACTGGGATTTCCGTGAAGCATCACCAGAGGCTCACCCTTACCTTCATCCAGGTAATGATATTGATACCCTCGGCGGTTGAGGTAGTGGGATTGAAAATCGTAGAGGTGCTTGAGTTGATCCACAGAAAAGCTCATCTGTGAGTCATAACCGGAAGGAAGAATCTAATAGGTAAAGGAACCTACAGCCGTGCTCACCCCTGCACTTCCCATGAGCAGTGACACCCTCATACCTCGCACAAGCTTGCCTTCCGCCACGGCCACGGCCAGTGCCAGCGGCAGAGATGCCGCTACGGTATTTCCAAATCGGGCGTGGGTTTCAAAAACCAGGCTCGGATCGAGACCCAGCAGTTTGACCACTCTAGAGGTAGAGGTCACGCTGACGGCATGGCCAATAAAGATGTCGTGCACTTTGCTGGCGATGGCCTGAGTTTCCTTGAAATGGCGCACCAGTTTTCTGACCGTGAAAGAAAGTAATTCTCCAGGCATGGTGAAAAAGGACATGGGTTTAAGACCATCGGAGGTATGATTGGGCGAAAAATCATCCGCATTGGGGAGAGGAATCTTACACAACCCGTGCTTTTCTCCCCAGGACTTGAAGGAGAAGACCGAGTCGTCTTCAGCGCCGTTTGAGGTCAGGAGGGTAGCCGTTGCGGCCTCGCCGATGGTAAAGACCGAAAAAGCGTTCTCCAGATCGCTACTGCTCTTGAAGTCGAAGTTCGCGTATTCTCGGAAAGTAAACTCGCAGTTCAAGATCATGACCAACTTATAGGCCTT
>JAZFTY010000285.1:0-9326 GCA_036446935.1 Acidobacteriota bacterium
GCTTCGTTGTAGATGCGCTGCTGTTGGGCGTAAGTTTCTGGAAGGGGATCCTGGGCAACCGTGGTTTTATAGTCGATGGCCCGGATGACTCCCTCCTCCTCTAAAATCAGATCGATGATGCCGTGCCAGGCTTGACCCTCATCCTGTAGATAGACCGGGACTTCACGACCCAGAATTCTGGCAGCGCGCACTCGCTCCCGATAGGGTTGTCCCGAGGGGTCCCCCAGATCCCCGGCGTAAAACTGCTTCAGGACTTTCTCAGCCGCTTCACGGACGTTCCCGTCAGAATGCAGCTCAGGAATCCCGGAAAAAGAGAAAGAGAGTTTTTCCGGTTCAAAAGCATCGTCGAGAAGATAGCGCTCGAGATAGGTGTGTACCAGACGGCCCACCAGCAATCCGGTTTCCCGGTCTGCTTTTCCAGGATAGTGATGATCTTCTCGGATCTCCCCTTCCTGGTGTTCCGGATCGGAAGGGTGGCGAAGGAGCGGAGGACGGGCTGCTCGGTAGTCCGAGTAGCGCTTCCTCCAAAGAGATTGATAATCGTCCTCCTGAAGGTTCAGGGAGGGAGAAGGCACTTTTTTGGGGGTGATCTCAACACCGGGTTGATCAACAAAACGTAGAGTGCCGTTACAAATCTCGACCCGTCCACCTTGCGAATCAGCGGGAATTTTACTTTTGGCAGAGCTTATTAAGTCTGTGATTTCCTCGGGAAAGGACCGGCCCTTCGAGCTGGGACACAAGAGGACCATACGATCACGGGCACGGGTAGCGGCCACGTAGGCCAGACGTTGGGCCTCGGCCTGGTTGCCTTTGCGCTCCTGTTCGAGCGCTTCAGGATAAGACGAAGAGACAATCTTGAGCGGGCCCCATTGCAGGGAAAAGGCCTGCACTTTTTCACCTGCCTCAGTGGTCAGGCTGAGCACCTCCGCAGGATTGCGATTTCCCGTTGAGCCCACCAGGTCTGAGAGAATCGCACTCCACCCATAGATGATGGTAAAGCGTCCTTCCAGGCCCTTGGCTTTGTGGATGGTCATCACCCGTACTGCATCCACGTTCTCACTGGCGACCGTAATGTCTTCCCCCGGGTTGCCATCCCACCGATCGGTCGCTGCAGCTCGATCGCGTTGCTTCAACAGCCACACCAGTGGAGGGATCACGGTCATCTCCATGGCCTCCTGGAAGTTCTCCAGCACCCGGCCGATTCGGACCAAAGGTCTTCCTTCCCGATCCCCCGGTTCACTGTAGAGGGCTGTTGGGATGAAGGCTCGGACTTCTGCTAGCCACTCGGAAAGCGTTTTCTTCAGACGTCCTTCCGCCAGTTTTCGCAGATGATCGATCCGGGTTTGAACCTCCCGGGGCAGAAAGTCGGGAAGGGGTTCTTGAGAGTGAAACAATCGTTCGGGAGGAATCCCCTTCAGCAAATCGTGGAGCTGTGGATCGGACAGGTAGACAAGTGGACTTCGCAGCACGACCGCTACGGCCAGTCTATCCTGAGGATGAAGAAGCGCGATGAGCAGATTCAACAGATCCAGGACCTCGGGTTGGCGGTAAAAGATCTTGGCACCGCTGCTGATGACGGGAATCCCGGCCTTTTGAAGAACCGGCAGCAGGGCGTCAACCTCCCGCCATTTCTTTACCAGGACCAGGATATCCTTGTAGGGAGGGGTTGCCGCATCCGAACGCTCGAGATATTCCTGGATCACGTGCAGGGTTTGAGCCGCTGCGTATTTTCTCCCCTGATCGGCATTGAAGTCCCTCCCTTCGCCGTCTTGGTCCATGAAGATCCATTCCGGCAGGACTCCCTCATCGGATCGAAAGGGAACCAGGGCTTCATCAATGTCTTCGTTTGTCAGCGTTAGTACTTTCTCGAAGAAGTGATTCACGAATTGGGTCACCGACTTCACGCTCCGGAAGCTGGTCTTGAGACGAAACTCGCTCTGTTTCAACTGGCATCCCGTATAGCGCTTATAGTGGTGGTAAAAATCCTCGATAGAAGGGACATCGGCATTTCGGAAGCGGTAGATGGATTGTTTGGTGTCCCCCACGAAAAAGCCAAGCACCTCATGTGGGTCATTGGGCTCACGCTTCAGCAGAGCCTTGAAAAGCCGAAGCTGGTCGGGGTCCGTATCCTGGAACTCATCCACGAGCAGGGCCCGGAGCTTTGCCTGTTCGGCCCGGCGGATGGAAGGATGCTCCTCGAGAAGCTTGACGGCCAGACGAATCATCTCGTCGAAGGTGATGAGACCCAGCTCCCGCAGGGCAGCTCCTTCGGCCCAATCGGCGAAACCTCCCAGGAACCGGGTCCAGACTGTCCATATATCTCCAAACTCCGTCGCCACGCAGTGGCGAACTGCCGGAACATAGAAATCGGTCCAGGATTGGAAATACCGGGAATGCTCGGGTGGAAGCGACTGGATGGCGAGACGGATGGCATTTGTGGTCGTCTTGTCCAGGAAGAAGTAGCTTTTCACGAGTTCGATGAACTGACACAGTTCCGTTAGACTTCCTTTTTCACCAGAAGTGATGCCCAGCAGAATTCGATCCAACCGGTCGCGGTTTTTGACGATATTGGGGCCACCCCCTTTGGCCAGGCCTTGGACCAGAGCGTAGCTCGCAGCAACCAGTTCCTGGATCTTCTTTTCGTTCTTCAAGGGAAGAGCCTCCGCTTCCTGGCTCATCCCGCGAAATCGATAGCTGTACTTCAACCACTCACGGATGTGTTTAACCGGGACCACCTGGAGAAGCTGGGCCAGTTCGTTCTGCAGTTGGGGATCGGCCAGGACTTTCTGTTGCCACCAGCGATCCTGGACTTGATCCTCTACCCCGACCAGATCTTCTTCATCGTCCCTGGCGAAACGAGCCGTTGGCGGGATCCCGGCCTGCAGGGGATGACGGCGAAGGATTGAGGCTGCGAAGCTGTGGATGGTAGAGATTCGCAACTGGGCCGCCTGCTCGGACAGGGCCTGTGCTCCGTCGCGGAGACGCTGGAAAGATTCCTCCTCATCCAGCCCGGCCAACAAGGGTCTATCCTGACCTGCACTCCCCGACTCCAGATTTTCCAAAACCGTCTGAACGATCTCGTAGAACAGCGGATCTTTGACCTTCCCTTGGGAACCGGCATAAGTAGCCTCCAGATGGGAAAGGCTTTCCGCCGCTGTGACGCTCTCCAGGTAGCGGTACAGGCGGGTCTGCATTTCAGCGGCGGCTTTGCGCGTGAAGGTGGTGAGGATCAGGGAGCCAATAATGGCCCGGGCAGCCTTCAGACGCTCCTGCCGGGAGGAAGCGCTGTAAAGGGAACCGATCTCGGGTGGAAGGCTCCCGGCCTCACCTTCTGATGGTGACAGGAAGGGGGCGTTCAAGAGGAGATAAAGGGCTCTAAGAGCCAGGGTATGGGTCTTCCCGGTACCCGCACTTGCCCAGACAAAGGCGTGGTCAGGAGTGGTGATTGCCTGCCGGCGAGCCGTTGCGTCGGGAAGTGCCGGCGGTTGCGTGCTCATCGCTTCATGGCCTCCAGGCGAGGGGAGATGTGCTTTTCGGAGAATCCGCCATAGCGACGCTGGGCACCTGGATCAAAGCGGCGGCAAAGAGAGATGAAATCACAGTACCGACAGGAATTCGCTCCCTTGATTCCCTGCGACTTCAGGGTCTCCGTTGGAGTGGGCAGGTACATCCCTTTTTTGAGTATCTCCGCCAGTGGCCGCAGGAACTCCTCGGCTGCCGGTCGATCGGGCACTTCCATCTCCTGGGGTGGAGACTCCCCTAAGAAGATGTAAGAAAATTCAGCCTCCGCCTTGGGGTTCTGTTCACGAAAAATCCAGGGGTAGAGAATGGGCTGTACCCGATAACCCAGAAAGACCTCCCGTTTGAGTTCTCCCTTCTCAGGTGCTTTGCCGCTTTTATAGTCGTAGATGCGAAACTGCTCCTTTCGCTGGTCAATGCGGTCCATTTTCCCCGAAATGAGAAGTCCTTCCAGACCTGGAAAAGGCACTCTCTTCTTGAATTCGAGGTTCATCGGAACATCTCCCTCAAGGTCCTGCATCACCACCCTTTCAAGATAGCTCTTGACCGTTTCCTCCAGTTTGTTCAGTTCGGCCTGGCGAAAGACGGGAGGCAGTATTTCCAATTGTGGCGATAACGGTGAGGAGAAGTTCGTGGCAGCTTCGCTCAGCTCCTTTGCTTCGGAGCGCAGCAGGGCTTTGGCGATTTCCTTGAGCGGAGTCTTCTCACTGAGCCAGGGCTCCATCAGGTGCTCCAGGAAGTCGTGAACCAGGTTTCCCCAATCCAGTGGATTCAGTGCGTCTGCAAATTGAAGGACGGTCAAAGGTTCCCATTTCATCGAGCTGTCCGCATAAAAACGGTAAGGACATCTTGCCAGGACCTCGACATCGGTCACGTTAACCCGCTCTCCTTCCTTTCCCGCGGGCAGGGAGGCTGCCGGAATATGTCCATTCCAGGACAACTCTCGACCCCTCAATTCTTGTGACCTGAAAAGGTAGTCGTAAGGGATCTCCCCGGAGAGAGCGCTGGTCCTGTCAGGATGAATGAGGACCAGAAACTCAGGGGGAACGAAGGAACCTCCCTGTGGGTCCAGCTTCAGGAGATCCTCTCCCTGCTGGGCAGGTCCACGGGAGATCCGGTTCCTCGCTGTGTCGGCTTCCCCCTCCCCTGCCCAGCGCTGAGTGTAGCGCTGCACCCAGGGGGTAGGGGCCACGCTTCGTCCCCTGTCGTCACTTTCCGGAATGACCCAGTGAACCTGCTCGGCTGAGGTGTTCAACAGAAAGAAGAGCATCGACATTTCCTCGGTGACCTGGGACTTGACCGGCAACAGGTGTCCCACGTCGCGGGCTTTGGCCATCAGACGTTTCCGTGAAGCATCGGAAAACAGGGGGTCCTCCTCGATGCGCGAGGGCCAGGTTCCCGAGGCCAGTCCCAAAAGAACGATCGCTCGCGAGGTCAAGCTGCGGGCTCGCATGGAAGGAACGAAGAGTACCCCGGAGTGGTCCAGGGGATCGCTCCGAATCTGATCGTCCACGACCTTGAGGAGCATTTCCCGAAGCATCGACTCTCTGATGAGCAGCTCTGGGCGGTAGGATTCCATGAACTGGAGCGCCTCCACCAGTGGATCCAAAAGGGTTGGCTCAGGAAGCCATCTTTCCCTGAGCTTGTTCAGAAAATGGGCGGCTCGTTTGGGTGTGAAGGTGCGCTCCTGAGTCCTAGAACCTCTTCCCCACAGCTCCAGAATTTCCTTGGCCAGTGCTTCTTCATGGGGAGTGAAGCGGGGGGAATATTTGTCGGGCGGGTCGGGCTCAGGCAAAAGAATGGCGTTCCAGCTGGTATCTCCCCAAACCCCCATGCGGCGAACCTTCGATTCAAATTGATCCACGTTGATCTCTCGGGCGGCCGGCATCTCTGGATAGTCGCGCAAATAGGCCAGAAGCCACTCAGCGGGAGCCTGGTCCTCCCAGATGCGGGCCAGCATCCGCAAAGGACGGTTTCTGGGACTCAGCCCCACAGGAACATCGACCGTGCGAAGGGGGATGGCGAAGGCAGCGAACACCTCTTGCATCGAATCGAAATAGGGTGCGCTGTTAGGTGCCAACACCATGATCTCGTGGGCAGGAATCGGATTCTCGGTATCCTCCATCCATTGACGGACGCGGAGGGCTGCTGAGAGAACTTCGGCCCGGATCCCCAAGGCAGATTGAAAGGTGAGGAAAGAAGGTTGTTCGGGAACCTTGCCCTCGGGAAAGGTGGAGAGGAAAAAATGGGTGCTCTCATGAAAACCCTCGTCCCCATCGACCTTCGAAGAGTCGGGTGGACTCGTGAGTGCCGTGCCCAACCGAACCTTGAGGTCCTCCAGAACAGGTTCGCCGAAGGAGAATGCAGGGTGGGTTTCCTTCCCTTTTTTCACAAAGGGATAGAAGAGGGTCAGGTCAATCCGTTTTCCCAGGGCTGCAATAACCTGAGCGTTGACATCGGTAAAGCCGTAAAAACCATACACCAACACCTGTGGAGTCTGTCCCTTCTCGCAGGCCAGAGAAGCCATGAGGGTGGGTTCATCAGCCTGCAGGATCCACTCGGGAATGCGCTGATGTGCCAGGGGTTCCCAACTCCGATCTTGTTGATCCAACACTCGGATCCAAGCCGCATAAAGTTGGAGGGTCTCCTGTTCCAGAGGAGCTAGATCGGGTTCCTTTGCCAGCTCCTCTAGAATTTCCAATTGATCGAGGCCAAAGCCTCCATCCGCCAGGTCCAAAAAAGTGGGGCGGAGCAAACGGTAGCCACTGGGCATGTGCTGCAGCCGCGACAGAGGAGAGTCCACAGGGAGCTGTTCGACAAGTTCGAAAAGAAGGAGATCCAGTGTCGGTCCCCAGCGCTGAATGGAAGCGGGCTCGGTGACCTCCCCTAGACAGCGCAGAAAGTAGGCGAGTGGGATGACACGCACCCCCGCCAGGACCGTTTCCTCGACCTGCTGTCCCAGTTTGAGGCGAAGGTGATTGGCGGCCGTTGAAGTGGGGACCACAACCCACTTGGGCGCCAGGGGATCGTGCAGACAGCACTGTCGAAGCTTCTCCAGCAAGGGACCCAGGAGTGCGGGAAAGGACGGCGCCAGCACCAAATGAGAAGACATGTTTCTATTCTCTATTTTCTAATTTCGTCTGTAACCCTTTTTCGTTTCCTCGGCCTGGCCTTCCTCGATCAGTTGGATGAGCGCGAAGGGACAGGCCTCCGGGGGCCTGTCCCAAGCGCTCGTCGATATCCTTCTTCCGTTTCCTCCGCATGCCCCTCCTCGATCAGTTGAATGAGGCTCGAGTGTAAAGAGCGCTGGGCCAGCTTCTTGGTTTGTGGATCGAACTTCGCGTATATTTTATTCACCAGTTTCTCGAGGGTCTGTGGGCCGGTGTCCAGAGTTTCGAGAATCTGCTGTTTCCGTTTGTAGCGATGGTTCAGGACTTTCTGGACAAGCCTGCGACCCTCCCGTGCGGGTGGGCCATGAGCAGGATAAAGATGTCCGGTTGTCACCGATTCCAAAAAGCGAAGAGACTCGATGTAGGTACCCAGGTGACCATCTGTGGGGTCAATGAGCATTGAAGAAAGAGTCGAAACGAGATCTCCGACAATCACCGCCTGGTAGCGAGTTTCCTGAAAGGCAAGATGTCCCGGAGCATGTCCGGGAAGATGGTAGACGCGTAACTTCCAGCCGGGCTGACCATCGGGGGAAGGACCCAGATCCAGTTCCTGTCCGTGCTCCAGGGATTCTGAGAAATCCATATCGGGTAGATTTTGGGAGGTGAGTCGATGGGCATAAAGAGGCAGTTGATAACGCCGTTGACACTCGGCAACGGCGCCCACGTGGTCGGGATGATCGTGGGTTAAAAGGATCCCTTCAATGCTCTTTCCCTGGGCCAGGAGTTCATCCAGAAGTGCCCACAACTTCTCCTGTTCGGATGAGTGGGGGGTGGCCGGGTCGATCAGATAAAGTTTTTGGTTTCCCACCAGGTAGGCATTGGTGTGGGTGGCGGGGGGTTTGGTGGGAGTCCTGAGGGGCACCAGCAGGACTCCCGGGCTAAAATAGATCTGCTGCAGTTCACCCCGATTCAAAGATTCGCCCAGTTGACGCGCCGCAGGAAGAAAACTTTCGCAGTCGCCATGGGCCAGTTCGTGAAGGAGAAGGGGCAGGGGAGGTGCAATCAACACCGTTCCCTTCCGCCACCGTTCCAGGGCCTCTTCGGGAGTGGTGAAATACCCCTCCTCGACTTCTCCGGGCCAGATTTCCATCTCGTTTTCAGCTCGAATGTGACAATGCAAGAACCAGGTATCGTAATGTTTAAGGATGGACTGGGGAGTGGTGATGGGGAACATCGGTGCGAAATCCTTGCTGTCCAGCCGTTGATTTTCCCGTTTCAAAACCTCCGAGAAACCAATCTGTTTGTCGAGAATCCGGCGCCGATAATCTTGCAGTGTTTCCCGGGACAGGGTGATTCCGCGAGCCAGCCAAACTCCGGTCTCCTCGAACAGTTCACGAGCGGCTGCGGCTAAAAAGGCGGGGTAGTTCTCTGGTTCTTCACCATGGATGGAGAGATGATCCCGTGCCGTCTCATGATCTTCCTCTTCCAGGGTGCCTGTCGGAAAGGCGAGGTATCCCCCCAAATAGGGGAGGCTTGAATGGCGCTTGAGCAGGAGGACTTCTCTTGAACCCGGTCCTCGAGACAAGACGATGCTAACAGCCTTATTCACCTCATGAAGATATAATAAATAGGTGTCCACTCTTTGACTTTATTTTGGGCAGAGCATAGGCTCCTGAATCGCACGAGGTTAGTGATGGTATCCCCGAGAACAGAGATCACCCTGGAGCTTACCCCGCAGGCCCGCGTGGATGTCATCAACGTCAGTGAGCGCATTACCGAGCAGTTCGGGGATATCCTGTCGCGGTTTCAAAAGGTCTTTTATTACTCCTACCACACCACGGCTGGCTACTTCGACCAGAGCTTCTGCCGGCGGCTGAACCATAGTCGCGATTCCCTCCAGGCGTTCGTGCAGTCGTTCCAGAATCTGTTTCCACCCGACGCCAACTATCAGCACGACCAGCTCCATTTACGAAGCGAACTGAGCGAGGAGCAGCGGCGTCAGGAACCCCGCAATGCTGATTCTCATCTGACTTTCATTGGCTCGGGTCTGAGGAATGGTGTGACCTATCGACACTGCTCGAAAACGCCGGTTTACTTCGTCGATCTGGACGGCATCTCGGGTGCAACCAAGCGCCGCCGTCAGACCACGGTCATTGGCTATAGCGAGGAAGAACTGGTGGACCAGACGGTGGTGGAAATTCCACTCTCCAGCCATCCCGTGGATTCGGTGAACCTTAAAGACAGCCGCCTCGGTTTGTTTGATCAGCTCCACGAGCTGTTGGAACACTATGAGATCGTCAACGGCCGGATTGACATCTCTCTGGCACCGACTGAGCGTCATGCCGGTCTTACCGTCAATGAATATGAAACGCTGCTGATGAAGCACGATTTGGCGGAGGTGCTTCGCAACCCCCTTCGGTTCATGGCCGAGAAGGGTAAGCATATGCTTCGCGACCCCAGGGCCATCCCCGTCAAAGCCAAGGACTACGCAAAATACGACATGGTACAGGTGGTCAATGAGTTCCTGGACGCCCTGGGACTGAGCGAGTCCCTCCTGGAACGGATCATCAACAAATTCCAGTCCGTACCCGCAGCGCGCTTTCTGGGAGTGAAACGATCACTGAGCCTCCTGGTCTCCCAGCAGGGCCATGAGGGTCGAGGTTCCATCGTGCAGGGAGATTACCAAAGCCCCATTCT